>CAYYBR010000222.1:0-7144 GCA_964470035.1 uncultured Saprospiraceae bacterium | reverse complement strand
AATTTAATATGTTGCTCAAGTTTACCAAGTTTGAAAATTCCATTTTTTGCGCCAACATCAAAAGCAACAATATTATTATTTTTAAGACTGCTTCTAAATAATTCTGAACTGTATTCTTGCATATATAATTTATGTTGTTGATATTATTTCAATTGATTCTTGAGCATAACGTATCCGGTAGATAAGTCGTCCACCGAACTTACCTCGCTGTCAGACTAAGATACGATGTTCTCCCTTAACCGATCGATCTACCTTGCAAGAATCCACAAAACGATGCATGACGTTATCTACCTTGTTATATACCGAGTCTCTCATAGAGAACGATATAGAAAATATCACAGATAAGAAGTGTGGCCTAACTTGTCCTTAAGTTGCCGGATTGCCCGACTCATCGTTGCTCTATCGCCTCGCTACTGCAGAGAAATTCATCACAAATAGCCTCTAAGCTGGTCGTTGGCCGAAGTCCAAATCAATCAACCTTGTATAGCACAGAGCTATCAGGAACGAGGATGCATAGCCATTAGCGTAATTGAGCTAAACGCTTCCCAACTAATCGATAATTAAGTCTCGAAAATAAGGTCTAAGGGCTAAATCGAAAGTCATAGGACGGACTAGAGCTCAGCGAATAAAGAACCTTTCTTTTTTAATTGTGTATAATGTGTTTGTGTATGGTTATGTTGCGGATAAGTACACGATTTATTTTCCGCAGTAAAAATATTGTGAATTGTAAGAAAAGATCCTGCTCTTAGCCAGCAAACCACAATTAATTATACACGGTGTTGTAGGTAGTTTATTATATTTCATTTAGCCAGGTTTCAATGGCATTCAGAAACCCATCATATCTTTTATTGGACATTTTTTTATCTTGGAATTGATAGAAGCCCCCAGTCTCACATTCAAGAATACTATGGTTACAATTTGGGAATGATTTTATTGTTAAGTCGGTATTATGTCCCATTGTTTTTCATATAATAATTTTGTTTTTTTTCAGTCAACGTTCATATCAGTTTCTCCAAATAACGCAAAAACTGGAATTTTTATATTTGATAGGATATCATTAGAATCCTCAATGTAAACAGGTAACCCAGTTTCTTCATCAAGAGTTTCTTTCATTAGAGGTTCCTGAAAACCAGTGTACACTTCTTCACTCATCTCACCATAATTATCTTGAAGAAACCTTAACCAAAATTTGTTGCTTTGA
The DNA here is from genome assembly GCA_964470035.1 of uncultured Saprospiraceae bacterium. Taxonomy (GTDB): domain Bacteria; phylum Bacteroidota; class Bacteroidia; order Chitinophagales; family Saprospiraceae; genus JAJRXG01. The sequence continues at coordinate 5,943 of CAYYBR010000222.1, read as the reverse complement.
AGAGCTTTAGTGGAATCCATATACTCAGAGCAAAAGAGACTGAGGTGTGGCGGATATGTCCGTAGTAGTGATTGAAGCTCAGTGAAAGTTGAGAATAGCGAAGGGACATACAGGATTATTAGGTTACAGAATTTCACAACCTAAGAAATAGGGAAGGTGATTTTATTTGAGACGGAATTTATTAGAGGTAAATCACAGCCCATCACCACAGAGATGGTGGAGGTAGCCTTCAGGAAAGTAAAGTCGAATGGTGGAGCTCAAGGTGTTGACGGCAAAGACATGTCGTACATGGCAGAGCATAAGGAAGGAGAGCTTTACAAGCTATGGAATCGGATGGCATCTGGAAGCTATCATCCCAAAGCGGTGCGGGCAGTGGAGATACCAAGATCAGATGGGAGCATGCGCACGTTGGGTATACCGACAATCTCAGATAGGATAGCTCAGCAAGTTGCCAAATCGGTCATAGAGCCGATCATGGAGGAAGTGTTCCACATCGACAGTTATGGATACAGACCGAATCGTTCTGCGCATGACGCCATACGCAGATGCCAGCAGAGATGTCACTAATATCGATGGGTAATCGATATGGACATCAAAGGTTTCTTTGACAACATTGACCATGACTTGATGATGAAAGTGCTGAAGCACTACATCAAAGAGGATTGGATAATCATGTATGTAGAGAGGTGGCTTAAAGTACCGACTATCAATAATGAAGGAGTCAAAACTGAGCGGACAAAGGGTACGCCACAAGGCGGAGTAATTAGTCCGATATTGGCAAACATGTTTCTACACGTAGTATTTGATGCGTGGATGGAGAAGCATTATGCCAATACGAAGTATGGCACGATCAGATGGGAACGGTGCAGATGACATCATAGTGCACTGTAAGAACGAGACAGAAGCGAGGTACATCAAGAATCGAATACGAGAAAGATTTGCCGAGTGCAAGTTAGAGCTGCATCCAGATAAGACGAAGATAGTGTACTGCAAGCAGTCAAATCGACGAGGAGGTTACAAGGACAACAAGTTTGACTTTTTAGGATTCACCTTCAAGCCAGGAAGTATCTATGGCAAGGATGAGTCGGGAAAAGGATATCTAAGTTTGGGCTATGTGACCTTTATAAGTCGGAAGGCAACCAAGCGGTTAATCTATCAGATCAGGAGATGGAAGATCCACCGTGCTACTGGAGCAGAGCTGCAAGAATTAGCAGCACAGAAGTCTAAGGTGATACGAGGATGGATCTACTACTATGGTCGATTTCGTCTGTACTGTATGAGGCCGGTATTCCGTGCATTGAATGCGAGATTAGTTATTTGGGTGACGAACAAGTACTAGCGTTATCGCAGACGTAAGGCTCAAGCGAGACAGTTTCTATGTGACATTTGTAATTCGTTCCCTACACTATTTGAGCATTGGAAATACGGTTTTACACCTGACAAATTCTAATCCTGAAGAGCGGTATGAATAGAGAGGTGAAGTCTATCCTGAGCGAAGTCGAATGGATACCGTTCTGTGAGAGGGTGGGGAAGTAGATTTTATAATTTACTTTCCTGCTCTACTCGACTTCATTTGACTTTTGTACTGAGTCTATGTGCTTCATAAATTTTGTTCTTAAGTCAACTTCCTTGTTTAATAATTCACCAAATATCACTAAAAGCACATCACCTACCTCCTAGAGACCTGAGGCTTTGTAAAAAGATAATTCATTGATATGCTTTTCATTTCTCTATAATTACACCTAGCAGTACGTCATACCCAACATCTTCGACGAAGGAGGATATCCGGGGCTCATCTATTGTCCTAGCCAGTTTTCTTAATGTATATGTCCTGGTCAAGTCATACTACTGTTCACCTTTTAAAAAATTACGGACATTCTCCTGTTGCATTGCTAGTGCTGCATTGCCTTTGGCTAATAACTCATCATACACTGGCAAATCTCTAATCCCATCATATGCTGCATCTCTATCCATGGAAGCTAAAAACCACGTAAACTGGTCTGGTAAGTCCTGTAGTAATTGAATCTTTTCCTCGGTTTTGCCTTGTATTTCCAGATAGATATAGTCTATCCCATATCTATCTACCTGCCCATTTTGATATCGATATCTATTTAGCTTATCTTTTACGGGATCTATGTGTTTCTCCCAGAATGCTAAAGCTTTTTCTTGATCACCTGATCTATACAAAGCGTACGCATAATCTACCACATTTCTAAACATATCATGATTGGGTATATATCCATTTCCCCAATTTTCAATTTCTGATGACTTAAGCCATTGTTCAGTAGATGCTATTTGTTCGCTCCAGTTCCTGTCTATATTATTGTCAGGATCATCTACAAATACATCATTCATTAAGCCCATTATATATGCTTTATTACCCTTGTTCAGCGCGTCCGTAGGTTGAAATTTATCCAACTCAGCAGATAATTCTTCTTCCATTTCTAGGCTCAAAAGTGATCCTAAATAATACATTATGTAATCATCTTTGGCACCATTCAATTGTACACCTTTATAGGTAGTTATAGCCGCAGAATCCAACCTTCCTAGATTGGTATAACCCAACCAATATAAAAGCCAAAAATGTGAAAATTCTTCGTCTATGCTGACCCCTTTTTCAACGGTAAGAAAAGCGTCCTCCGCTAGTCCGAGGATCCCTTGGCACGTTGCCATATTTACGATAATAGCTGGATCCAAAGGGCTCAGTTGATGTGCTTTTTGAATCATCTCATATGCTTTTTCAATATTCACATTCACTTTGTTTGTAAATCCATTTCCCAGATACAATTGACAATACCAATGATAAGCCCTTGCGTAGTTGGGGTTTAGTTCTAAAGCTTTATCCAATGCTTCTTTTGCCTTTTCGAATTGTTGTTCTTCTCTATATACATCAAATTTTAGTAGATATACTTCTGGTAACTTATCATCAATTGCCTCTGCCTTTTCCAAGTATTCTCGTACTAGTTTGTTTTGTTCGCCCTCTGGCAGCCCTAGATATGAAGGTTTTAAAATATGAACTATGCCTAGATATGCATACGCAAGAGCAAACTCACCATCCAGTGTTGCGGCTTTTTCTAATAGCTCTTGTGCTTTCGTGAGACCATCTCTAGTTCTGCTTAGCATGAGCTGACGTGCTTGCAGATAGGCTTGATATGCCTCGAGATTTTGTGTTGGTCGCTGATCTAAGCTCAATTGTTGCTTCGAGCTAATACTGGCTTTAAGCGTTTTTGCTATTTCTTTAGCTATTTCTGTCTGGATATCAAATACATTGTCAACCGTCACTTCACGATCATATATCTCTGACCAAAGGTGTTTGTCAGTACTTGCATCTATTAACTGCACATTGATCCTAATATTATCACCAGCACGTTGTACACTACCTTCCAATATATTGGCTACACCTAACTCCAGCCCTATCACTGGCATGGTCTTATCTGTATCTCGATACTGATTGACTGAGGTTCGGGAAATGATTTTCATCGTACTTATCTTACTCATGTGGGTAAGGACTCCATCATGAACACCATCCGTAAAAAATCTGTTTTCTTCACTGGCGCTCATATTAGTAAATGGAAGGACCGCTATAGAATATTTGGAAATTTCGTCATCCGAATTCATCGCTTTCTCGGATTTATCAGAAATGACAGCCTCTTTGTTTTCTTTTGGCAGGAAAGCAATAATGGCTATTATCAATCCTACAATGGACGCTATGCCATAAATATGATTAGCATACCTAGTCCAAAAAGACTCTTTGGATGCTGGCCTATTCTGTTTGTCCTGATTTTGAGCATTAATTATAGCGGCAACCAATTCGACCTTGTTCAACTTCTTATATCCTTCAACTTTTAAGTCTTTGGCCAGTTCTTGTAATTCATGTTTGGATCTTTCAGAAATTGACATGGTTCTTTGATTAATGCTCACGAAATATTATATCGACCGTCTCTCTGAGGCACACAGAAATATTATCTGATATCTATTGTTACCAAACGTACTCAAATTATCCTAAACATATAGACAGACTACTCTAATCAAGGCCAAACAATCCAGATATAGAAAGGTGACGCGATATGACGTCAAGATGATTCCTTTCTCGATCAAGATTGGCAGTTCCGAAAAATGCGATCACTAAAGCTTTTTTAGGAGAGATGTATAGACCTTGGCCTCCATGAGCACTGATTTGAAAATCACCATCCCCGTATACAGCATGCCATAGACTGTATCTAATTGTCCTATTGAGACGGGCACAACTTCATGGCTGTATCCTGAAATCGTGCTAAATCCAAGAAAGCGTATAGTAATATTCTTAACATAACTCAAAATATCATGATTATGACACCATGCTGCATAATGAGATACACCAAATAACTAAATGCGTCGTAACAGTGAGGAACGAACAAATCTTAAGGCCCTATATACTCTCATGCACTAGCATTCAGAGAGTTCCCCCATGCTTAAGTATAATTTCTCAGTATTTTGTCTTTTGAATTTTATTGAATATGACAGTGGAGTTTTCTCTTTGCTATCTTTAATATTCACGTCGCAACCACTATCTATAAGCAATTGGGCGACTTCGACTGTTAGTGTAGATGACGTGGCGACCGAATGGGAGACATGGACATTCTACACATTGTTGTACTTTCGTTATTTTTTCGTCAAAGGCTTGATATGATCTAATAATTTTTCGCTTTCAATCAGAGCTCGATTTGCGCTCCATATTACTCCAAGATGATTGACTTTATTTGTTTTCAAGAAACTATATAATTCTTGATTTTCAAAAATAGTATCCATAGATTTTGGTACTAAATATTCTCCCCATTTCCAGTCATCAGCAACCTCTCTAATAATTGGTAAAATATAATCATACCATTCATTCCACGTGTCCAATGCGTCTCTTTCTACATATGGAATTTCTTTTTCATAGTATTCAGCTATGTCATATCGCAATTTTTTATTTTGTAGTAAACCGATATCACTTGCTAATAAAACACTATATGCTGTTTTTACAAAGTCTTGTCTTTGCCCAATTAAGGCTTTGCCAAAATAGACTTGCAAACTGTCTTCTGGAAATGTTCCTCTTTGTTCATATTCTGTGATTATCCATTCAATAGATTTCACTATCTCTCTCTCATCTTTATTTATTTTTTTCAGTTGTTTATTATTGGATTCAATATCCTGAAATAGTTCAATTAAGGCATCTTTTTCTTTCTGACCGTTTTTTCTATATTCATTCAAATTGTTGATTTGAAGAGCAATCAATATTCCAATAACAACAAGAACAATTTCTCCGATAGCATAAATCAGATACTTGCTAAATTTGTTTTCAGAAAGTAGTTTTTGCCTAATATTTCTAAAGAATTTTATCATTGGCTAATATTTGGTGATAATGAAGCACAACGGCAGTCTATGCATAAAGATCCCTTCTAAAGATAGAATATTCCACCATCTTCCAAGAGCGATCACAGCATGATTTTGTTATAATTGATATGAGGTGTTTCAAGGAGCTTGAGGTAGTCATTAAATGAAAAAAGGACCTTTTCAAGGCTTCTTTTAGCCCTTTTGTACCTAACGTATCGGGGATAAGCGGAGTCCCGAGCCGAAGGTCTCAGGATTACGTCTTCATCCCTTGTTATGGGTTGGCATTTACATTGTGTATTTCAATCCAAATTGTGCTGCTAATTGGAAGTTGACATCTGGCTGAACAAGCGGAAGTCCAATTCGTGAGAATCCATAATTCATGTTGAATATCAGTTTTATTTTATTGGTTAATAATCGAATATATCCTGTGTTTAATGAGATTGGCGTATTATTTAGAGTGCTTTCCTGGTTTATTAGAAGTTCTCGTTCAACCTCGTTAAGTGTTTTTCGTGATCTATTTTCGCTCAGCAATATTTCAGCATTTGCTCCTATCAAGAGCTGATCTTTATTTGTTAAATTAAATAAGAC
>CAYYBR010000221.1:0-7168 GCA_964470035.1 uncultured Saprospiraceae bacterium | reverse complement strand
TAGTCAGAGGAACCGTCCCTAGTGCATCGCTAAAGGCTCCTTCAAAGCGCACACTATTAGGTATGGTAACTGATCCCATGACTCCCATTTGAGTAGCTGTTCCATCAGCATTACAGAATTCTATTTCTTGGTACTCAACACTTGTGCCTGGTACGTTTGATGCGATTAAATCGGCACCTTGATTTGATGATATCATACCTGCATCAGGAATCCTATTATCATTGACAACAAAGTCTGTGCTCGATTCGTCTAATTGAAATTGTAAAGTATCTAAGTTTAACTGCGTATACCAGTTACTATTTTGAGCGAATGAAAGATCATCGCAATAGCTACTAGCCGCTTGACCTGCATTGGCGAAGTTACATACATATCCTGTTGGGTCTCTTGGTGTGTCACATATATCCGACCAATCATAGATTAACTCATAATCAATAGTAAATGGTGCAGGACATAGAGCACATAATTCGTAGCTAAGACATATACTATCATTATTCATTAATCCAACCCCTAAGGCTCTAATCCCTTGAGAGGCCAGATCAAAAACCACTTTACCATCTCCGACACTAGCATCTTCGGTAGCACAAATATCTCCTGGTATACTTGCCACAGAAGTACAAAAAGCATTTATCGTGCTGTCTACAGTTACCACTGTTTGCATGCCATCAAAATCTGTGACCATTGGATTACCACAGTACGCAAACGGTCCAAACATAGGTACATCTACATCATCAATATGTGCTATAGGTCTAAACTCACAGCCATACCATCCTGTAGGTGGTGGATTAGTCACTGTAAAGGTGTGCTTAGCCTCTCCTCCACAGTTGTCTAGATCTAATTCTGTGAATGCAGATACGCCACCGAAATCCGCTACGTTCACAATTGGAAAACTGTTGCAAGATGATGAGTTTACTGTATAACAATATTGCGGAGACTGCGTACTGAATGCATCAAAGTTATACATGGTTAACTGGGGTCTGATGAACAAGCCATTATTGATAGGTGGTGATTCACCTGCGGCTATAGCAGCTGCTCTATATGGGTTACGCTTCATTGGAAACTCCATATACATCTTAATCGTATCGCCAACTTGAAAATCGAAGGCATCAAAAAATTCTTGGAGACAATTCCCTCCTGTACTCGTAGTTACAGTGCCACATTCATTACTTTGAGTAGCATTTCTAATCCATAGTTGAGAGGCGATGAGATTATCAAAGTCGTCATTACCACTATTACCTGAGTTAGTAATTGAAGCTTCAAAATTGGTGGTTAGATCTTGAAGGCCTCGATCAGCAAGTGCAGGGAATCCGCCATTTATACCACCAGTATTACATTCTGCAAAATCACTGAATGAGAACACCACAGGTGTCCCTCCTGCTTTTACTACCTCCCATCTTGTGATTCCCCCAGTTCCTCGATCTGGGACCAAGGGTAGCTCTTCTGTGTTAAGCGTTCCAGAAGTACTTTGCATTCTTGCTGTGAAAAGCCACGTGTTCATATTATTTACGGCATCTAGATCTTTTATATCGTAGGCTACACATAATGACATGGTATCTCCTGGTCCAAAGTTGGTCAAATCCGCAGGACAGTTGTCTAATACAGTTTGTCTGTCAACTTTGGTTGTCATAGTGTGGTCTGTATATCCAAGGTTTTTTCTTGTTACTTCTATATTATGACCTACCAAACATGGGCAATCGTTAAAACTTGGATCTGACGCAAACAGTGTATTCTTACACGCTCTGACTATCGTACAATCACAATCTGGGCAGAATTCTGTCACTTGTTGAGATACTGCGACGAACTGTACTGGAGAACAGTATGCTGTATCCAATTGTAGTTGCATCTTATAACATACCATATCATTAGCTGCGCCACCGTCCACAGTAAGCATTCTAGTTCCAGGATCTAGAGGGTCTGGTGTCATAAATACAGCATTGGCATCTGCTATTGGTACATCTGCCCCACCATCGGCGCTATAGCTTATTGAGCCTGGGACAACTTCATAATCTTGAACTATCCTTGAATCTCCAGCAAATGTTAACTTTAATCCGAATTCTGCACCAGAAGGGCATGGTGTTATATTTTCAGCATTGAAACTATAGCAAAATTCATAGTCGATAATCGCTGGAGGCAATGGAGTTGTTGAATTAGAAGGAGTTCCATGGATACCAAAGTCATAGCCCAATATTGGGCTATCAGCCGTACCCAAATTGTCTTCATTCTCATTAGAGACAGCAGTTGGGCCATAATTTAGGTTAAATGATTCGACAGGCGGAAATCGATTGAAAGCGTTTCCACAATTTGATCTTGCTTCTATGAAAAAATTAGAAAATGCACAATTAATGGTAGGGCATTCTAATGACGAAGGATCTACGTCCATAACACCACATACCACTTCCATATCTATCTCAAGGCTTACTGACGCTCCACCCTCGAGGTCATCAAAAAAACCATCACCATCGGCATCAGTCAATCCTGATCCTAGTATCTCTGCTAAACTGTCGAAATGAACAGTGAGATCATCTCCTATCCATTCGTAGTCATCTTCTGTTAGCGCTACTCCTGCTACCCTAACTTCCGCTATTCCTAAATTTGTTATTTCACAAGTCTCATACCCTATGGATAGATCGGTATAGGTGTTTTCAAAGCCTGTTCCTCCAGGGTTTTCAAGTGTTAATGAAATCGTACCTGCATTACCGCATACTTCTAATGGACCACTAAAACTAGCAGTTGCAATAGGATCAGAGGCACCACTGGGGGATACTATCACTGTTGCTGTCCGCGAAGTAGTGTTACACACTTCATCATTACAGCCAAATGAAGCTACATACACGGGATTAAAAATACTAGCAGAAGGACAGAAGTCCGCTTGATAACATACTTGAAAAGTTATTATTTCTGATGTATTGAATTCCTCGTCCGCTGGGTTAGCTGGGTTAGGTAATACGTTTGACAAGAAGTAGCTACCGCCCACAACAGCTGTTGCTGAGGTGTCACTATCCACGATAAAAGGCAGGTTTATACCATTAGCAGCCATGCTTACTATGGAAACATTGGGGTCGTTAGTGGGGAAATTGAATACGGTGAAGTCCATTTCTTCTAATGAGGCTTGAAGACCATCTTGGGAGACCTCCATAGTTTGACAAAATGGATTGCCTAAACTGGTTAAGTTCCTAGTTAATGGCACCACATTATTCATATTGAGTTCAGGACGTCTGAGACTAGAATTGATTTCTTGGTCCAAGGCAAAAGTTCCTTCGCATTCTATGATATTACCAAGCGTATCTTGGAATAAGAATTCGTACTCAAAGGACACTCCTATTATCATAGTAAGGTCAAGATCACAATTGGCCCCTATACCTATATTGGCAACCATCACATTTTCTGGATCTGTCACTCCGCTTAACGAAAAGGTCGGAGAAGTAGGTGATCCACCCGCAAAAGCAATCGAGGTATTACCTCCAAATTGTGTATTTGCGAAACCACCATACTCTACCCCATCTTCTAATTGAACAGTAAGATCAAACCCTAGTATATCCCCAGGTGCATCTGTAAAAATCAAAAGAGATAAAGTATCTGGAGCACCACACTGACTAGTATTATCAAATTGTGGAAAGCCAATAACGCCTCTTAAGTCTTCAATCTGAATGACTGGGCATTGAGCAGATAGTGAAAAAGAGCCAAACGATAATAAGAAACATACCAAGAGAAATACTTGGCTAGATCTTAAGAGCTTCGAAAAGGAAATAGAAATCATGTGGAGTTATTAAATTAGTAGGTATCTGAGTGAATTGACTTTTGGTCTATTAGACCTATTTTATACGCATATCAATCTCAGTCCATCACGAGTCAAGTCGTGATATGAAAACAAAAAAAACAGATTGGAATCTTTGATCTCTTAGGTACAGAGAGAGGGGATGTAGTGACTTGGGCACAATATATTACAATAAATCGTAATATGTATGTTAGCTATAAATTTTAACTTTTAGGGATTCAACATAGATTTTTACTTTGATTTCTCTTGCGTTTTAGGATGAGTTTCACCTCAATTCATGCTGAGCTAATCTGACTCGTCAAACTTCTTTATCACAAGATAATGAGGCCCATCTTTATAGCTTTCACAATTAGATCAACACAATTTTTAGCTGACAGCTTAGCCGTGAGGTTCTTCTTATGAGATATCACTGTATGTTCTGATAAATAGAGAGAACCGGCTATCTCTTTCACTGTATTACCTTCACTTATCATTTGCAAAATCTCGACTTCTCGATTTGAAACTTTACTCTTGATTTGTAAATCCATGTTTTCTGCCACCATAAAAAATAACATAAGTGTGATAAAGAGGAGGCTACTATGGAGCCTCCTCTGATTTGATCTTAATCTTCTTTACAACCTTCCAGATAAATCTCTAAGGCAGCTCCTTGTAACACCTCCAATCCAGATCTACCTAGAACCCCTTGTTTAGCATCGATTGTCACATTTGATCTTTCACCACTTCGGTTGCTGATTATAGCTTCTCTATTTGTTATGAAGATCATTTGTTGAGCTTCGAAGTAATCACTCGTCGGAGATTGTAATATGATTGGGTTATCACAATCTTCAAATCTTTGTACCTCATCATCAATATCAACGGGACATGTAGATGACTCATCTATTTTGAATGACACGATATTAGACTCACCATATATGCAGCATGAGAAGTTTCTTGCACATCGTACGAAGTAGGTATTCTGGTTTATGGCCTCAGGATTTAAAAAGGCTTCATTCTCACCTTCTACAATCGTCCAAGTAGTACCTAGATTCAAATTAGTAGGAATTATCGGGTTGCCTTCAAGATCCTCTTCTGTTGATACAAGCCACATATACTCGGCATATCCACATACACCTTGTTCCACTTCTGTCACAGTGATGGTGGGTAAGTCACATCCTGATGGAACTACTAATGAAGTTTCGCCACTTACTCCTACAATTCCAAAAGTATTTAAGGTCTGGCATTCGCCAAACTCATATGTGATGGTCTGTGGACATGATTCACTTTGGTTACCACATGCATCCGTAAAGGAATATGTCCTTGTCACGGTGCGAGACTCATAGAAGATACCGTTGGCGCATGCTGGAGCGGCATCGAGCTGCTCATTCATAGTCATTATGATATCTGCAGGATCGCTACAATTATCGGGACTAAGGCTTGAATTTACTTCAAAAGCTTCTTCTGCATCAGCATACGGTTCGACAAAGCAAACCCCTGAACCCACAGGAACTGTGATGTCCCAATCAGAAGGACAAGATGGTGCTACTGAATCCGCGATGACCTCGAATATTGAAGATTGAGTCATCACAACATCATCATTTGCATCCCTTAACTCCCAGATAGCCTCAGATATACCTCCACACAGATCAGGTGCAACTGGTGTATCTCTAAATGATCCTCTATGGTCGCATCCAAAAACGACAAACTGATTCAACCACTCTTGGAAACTGGCATCTATTGCATCCTGAGACTGACAGCTCATTTCTACCCTTGGAGCCGCGACTTGATAATCTACAATACAGATCCGCGAGCCATCATAGTCATCAGATCCCAAGTTATCAGTTATATCGTTGTCCTCTGGATCTTGTGTAGAGCCATCTTCACTGCCGGGTGTACTATCATTATCTGAAGCATTTATACCACTTCCAGCAATCTCTGAAGCAAAATATATCTCAGCGTTATTAACTAACTCTCCTTGAGGCAGGCTTGGGGATATAGTAAATATTATATCCACTGATACAGTATTCCCAGCAGGTATCATGTCTATGACATTAGTGAGAAAAGCAGTATCTCCTTCCATCACCCAATCTGGGTCATTAAGTATCAATCCTGAAGGAACATAGTCCGCTAACACCACATCATAGGCAGTCTCAGTGCCTTGATTAGTAACCTGGAGCTCATACCATACCTCGCCTCCGATAATAGGAGTTGGTGAATTGGGATGTAAATTCTTGATTAGTGCTAAATCAAAAAATCTAGTCACAAATCCAAAGTCTATTGACATGTTAGTATTGTCATCATCTAGAATCCCTCTATAAGATCCTGTGCCAGATTCGAGAACAGGCTCTTTGTTAGGTATGACATTGAAGACGACAGAAGACACACCTCCTTGATCTAGTTCATTAAGCCCATTTTCATCAGCGTTATCATCTACCTGATCATCACCTCCTTCTGGAGAGGCGCTACGCTGGAAATCTAACGCTGAGCCAACACTGAACTCTTCAGCTGGGATATGAATGAAATAGTCCTTCGCTAGAATTGTATCAAACAAATAATGTCCATCATCATCAGTAATCTCCGTTAATACCGGGGTATCAACACCTGGGATTTGACCTGCTTCATACAACTGTATTGTTATACCGGATAAAACACTATCCATATTTTCTTCATAAGAACCATTTTCATCTTGATCCAAAAACACGAGATTCCCGATTGAGACTCTTTGATATTCAAATCCTTGATCCATATCTGTATCTACATTGTCATCATCTAATTCTCCATCATACTTATCTTCATCGTCATCTGTAGGTTGTTCATTAGGGTAGAGCGTAATAGGATCGGATGACACACCCATCCCGATAGGCTCAAATCCTGCTTGGGCAAACATCGGTTGAAAGCCATCCATAGGCATGTCTGTTTCGAACTCACTAGAAGGAATATAAGTGACATAAGTACCTTCTTCTATCTGATCAAAAACGAAAACACCTTCTTCGTTTGTTGTGGTAGTTTCGATAGGAGTATCGGTCATTGGATTCTGGTTTTCATCAAACAACTCGACCTGAACACCCTGAATCACCATATCATTATCCTTAATGAATTCTCCATCATTATCGACATCCATCCATACACAGACTGCGATTCCAACACGCTCTAGAGTAAAGCCTAGATCCACTGTCTCATTGACATTATCATCATCTAGATCTCCATCATAAGTGCTATCTCCAGTCTCGTCGCTTGGTTCTTTGTTAGGGAAGAGATTTATGATACCTGATGATATGCCCGCTGTCGTCTGATCTCCGTCAACACCATTTTCGTCAGCGTTATCATCTGTTGTGTCATCGCCTCCATTACCCGGTGCGCTTTCTCTATCCTCTAGTGGTGCACCTTCTGCAAACTCAGTTGCTGGGACATGTACATAGT
>CAYYBR010000220.1:0-7169 GCA_964470035.1 uncultured Saprospiraceae bacterium | reverse complement strand
TCCCATAAGAATGGAGGGATACCTCCAAACTCAGGCTCCAAGAACATAGGATTTTCAGAACCGAGCCACTCTATTAAACCAGGAGTATCCGCTGCCCCTCTTTCATTGAGCTCTTCGGTAGCGTAGAAAGCCCCAACTATAAAATTAAATTTTCCGTCTAAATCACTTTGGTATCTCAATTCCTGTATGAACTTTGAATAGTCTGCTCCTCTAGTAATAACAGAGGCCCATGGTAATTCAAATGCAATGGCAAGGAAGTCTGTTTGATCTTCCTGTTCATTATAAAATCGATCAGTGAAAGAAGTACTAGAAAAGATTTTACCACTACCTACATCAAAGCTCGCAGATAGACTATAATGGGTCCATTCGTCTTCAAAAAATTCAGGTAGTCCGGCAAATCTTACTTGTGTAAAATTGTCCGGGGATGTGTCGGCAAAGTCCAAGCCATCTCCGCTCTGACTTTGATATATTACTTTAGGGATGATTGTAACTTTTTCACTTGGATAAAAACCTAGGCTGGCACTAAATCCATAATTTTTTTCGTCATCAATATTTACTGCAGTCTCGGTAGCACATTGTGCACAGCCATCTGTAGCAATATTAATAGGAGTACCACTTTGGAAATTTATTGTTTCTCCAAAAGCATTCTCAGTCCAAGGATTTACAGAATTAAGTAGAAATTCACCATTTACTTCACGGTCATAAACACCCGTTTCAAATTCATAAAAGCCGCTTGCTCTAAAAGCAAGTTTATCCGATAAGGGTACGTTTATTGTTCCCTGTACATCGTAATCCACATCTCCCTCCTCAACGCTAGCTATAGAAACAGAAGCTGATCCTTCTGATCTATCTACATTGGGCTGGTTGGTAATCGTCCGTACAGCACCTCCCATAGATGATGAACCGTATAAGGTTCCCTGAGGTCCTCTTAATACTTCTACTCTGGCAACATCAACTAATCTCGGTGAGATATTAGCTGGTAGTGGTGTTTCATCCAAATATATAGCTGTTGTATTTTGGCCAGCAATACCACGGATAGAAATTAGATTAGAAGTTCTACCATCACTTAGTGCTCCTTGGCCTCCTTTACTTCCAAATGAAAGATTGGGAACAGACGAAGCATAATCTCTGAACTCTCTTGCACCGCTTCTCTTTAACTCCAAAGGAGTTAAAGCAGAGATGCTCGCAGGAACATCCTGCAGAGATTGGGCTTTCTTATTAGCAGTGACAACAATGTCTTGTAACAGAAATTCATCAGCTGTTAAAACAACATCTTGGCTTACGTCACCTCCAGTATTGCTCACATTTATTATTTGTGGAGTGTAACCAGTATACGAAATCTCAAGTATGGCATCCTCGTTAATCGTAAGACTATAAGTGCCATCTATATCAGTTGTTGTACCTTTAATAGTACCTTGTATAAGTATACTAGCGCCAATAAGTGTTTCACCCGAACTGGCATCTGTTACCTTTCCTGTTATAGTTGTTTGTCCCCAAACAGTAAGAGGTATTATAAAGCTTAGTAAAAGAATGTTAGTATATTTCATAATAATATTAATAAGTCCGTTATTATTAAATAAAGTATATATTGCTCTGCATGAGATGAGTAGATTTTAATATCATGCAGGTGCTAAAGACTTTTTGATTGAAATTATCTGTGGTTGTGATACGGCCTTAAGACCTTCTACACCAAACTCTAACCCATATCCTGAATCTTTCATTCCACCAAATGGAACCATAGGATGAATCATGCCATGTTCGTTAATCCAGACTGTACCAGCCTCAATTCTAGCTGCGACGCGCTGTGCTTGTTCGAGGTCATCTCCCCAAACCGAGCCTCCTAGTCCTACTGATGAATCATTTGCTTTTTGGATCGCTTCTTCGACAGTCTTGTATTTTACAATTGGAAGGGCGGTACCGAATTGTTCTTCATCAACTATGCGATCACCGTTGTCTACATCACCGATAAGTGTAATGGGATAGAAATAACCTGGTCCATCCAATGGCTCTCCCCCCATATGTATGGTCGCACCATTTGCTTTGGCATCTTCAACCAATTCTTTGACGATGTTAAACTGCATTTTGTTTTGCAGAGGACCCAGCACGACACCTTCTTCCATTCCGTTGCCCATTTTCATTTGAGCGCTTATGCCTTTTAGCATATTTACGACAGTGTCATAATCACCTTCATGTACATAAAGTCGCTTTAACGCGGCGCAGGTTTGTCCCATATTGATGAAGCATCCCCAGAATAAATCACCTAACTTGTCTTCCATGTTGGTACCAGGTAAAATAATACCGGCGTCATTACCACCACATTCTATGGTCAGCCTTGCCATATTCCCACCAGAGGCAGTGATTATTTTTTTTCCAGTTGCGCACGAACCAGTAAACATGATTTTGTCTATGTCCTTGTGTTCGACTAATTGAGCTCCTACACTGCCATCACCACTAACTGAATTCAAGATGCCTGGAGGTAACACCTCATTAAATAGGCGAATCATTTCTAAGGTGCCTATAGTAGTATGTTCAGAAGGTTTTAGGACGATAGTATTACCCATTCTTAAAGTCGGAATAATCTGCCAGACGGCGATCAATAAAGGCCAGTTCCATGGGGCAATAGCACCAACAACGCCGTAAGGCCTTCTATGCATTTCGGCGCGTTTTTCGTCGTCTTCAAATACCACTTCTACTGGAAGCGGAAGAGATAACGGAACTTGTGTCCATCCCATACATCCGTCTATCTCGAACATGGCGTGGGGGCCACCTAGCGGCTTTCCTTGTTCTTTAACTACCCAATGGGCTAGGTATTCCTTGTTTTCAGCTAGGACACCTAGTAGTTGATTAAGGATTTCAACCCTTTCGGCATCTGATTTTGCAGCCCAGCTTGGTTGAGCTGCTTTCGCTGCCTGTATGGCAGCTTCAACTTGCTCTGAGGATGATATTGGTGCATGACCAATTAATTCTCCTGTTGCTGGATTTTTCACCTCAAATGAATTAGAGGAAGCGACTGTTTGTCCATTTACAGAACATTGATAAGTTTTATTCATCTTAGATTTTGATATGAATGAATTAATGGTAGATAAGAGAGTTCTTCTGTGTTATTAGATATGCACTCCATCTGTATCAAACAAATAATAAAAGTTTGATGCAATAATCTCGAACAAGATAATCTACCTCAACAGCTCAAAACTGAAGAATAAACCGTTACGGATGAACTATATACCAAAAATTCGTACTTTTAGTGCGCTTTACTGCTGAGCGGAATATATTGAATGGTAAATGAAATATAATTAAGTGCTTGATTTATAGGTATGAAAGAACAGTTTATTGAAAGAGCGACTTCTTATGAACTTACACACGGTTTATTGACTATATATGAGACCAATTGCCCATGTAAAGACGTAAAGTTTTTTTTTGAGGAAAACGTATTCACATTAATGTTGTCAGGGCATAAGAGAATTGTGACCGAAAGAGCGTCTGTGGAGTTTTTTCCTGAAACTTTTTACATACCTGAAAAACATTGTGTTCAAACTTTAGCTATTCCTAATGCTTCGTTTGATAATCCAACTAAATGTATCGTTCTAACCATTGACAAAGATTTTCAGGCGCAGTTCTATCGAGATCTCAGGCTGAAGGAAGAGAGTTGTGATTTCATCTATAATGATGAACAGGAAGAACCAATTCCGCACTTCATGTCAAATGACAAGTATCTAATCGAGAATTTAAAAAGGATATATAAGTTATGCTCGAATAAAAATGATGATGCAAGTCAGATCATTTGCACCTTTTATATCAAGGAGTTACTACTAAGACTTTTTCAGACAAAAGCGATTTCACTCTTAAGAGAAGTTTTTGAAGAGAATGTGCCTAATCGGGCTGTTCAAAGTGCTATAAAGCATATTAAAGAGAACTTAAACCGTAAAATCACATTGAGGGAGTTAGCTAATATAGGGGGCTTAGGGTTGACTTCTTTTAATAATAAGTTTAAATCTACAACTGGTTTTACACCTATTGAATATTTATTTAATGAAAGAATAAAGCATGCGAAGGTGCTGATTCTAAAAGATCAGATGACTTTAAAGGAAATAGCTTTTCATTGTGGGTTCAACTCGTACGAATATTTTTGTAGCAGTTTTAAAAAGATTGAGCAAATAAAACCTTCGGAATTCAAGAAATTACAAGCTAAGCAGTTGGTTTTATCCTAGTAAAGCTCAGTATCAGTGACTACTGGTTGTAATTAGGGAGCAGCCTCGGCGTTCTCATTGCAAAATCTCCTTTTTATAGGTTAATGCCCCTTAGGCTACTGTCTCTCATACTTTCCATAGAACCATAGCTTAGGGCTTTTTGAGGTATTGTCATTACCGTAGTATCCGTATCCGATGATCTCATACTCCTGTTCAGATACGGTCTCGTAGAAATACTCCACCTTGAGAGGTGATTGTTGATTACTCTGCCAGATGATCAACCCATCTTCTGGAGCGCTACCAGCATGGATGACGACATCATTGGGCTTATGTACTACACACCACATCTTACCATCTTGAACTTTATTGACTCCTTTGCTTTGCTCTGTTTTTCCATTGTTGGGATAGTAGTCGGTGATATTTACTCTTTGGAAGTAAGGACTCTCAGAAGAATATACTTGAGTCACCTTTATGGTATTCACCGTCTTTGACTTGTCTATGAATCGCAGCATGACATCTACATCTTGCATGTTAGCTGGACGATCGACTGGCCGAGGGTCTTCTTTGACTAGGAAGGTGCCTTTCCAAGTACCGTCTAGGGGCTTGTATACATCTGCTAGGTGATGATCTGCTGTCGTGATCTCAGGCGCATCTGTTATGTTATTCACCGCTACCTGAGCGGTACATGAGGTCGCTATAGCGAAAAGCAGTAAGAGCAAGATCTTTTGCATGATATATCTATACTTATTTGATTCAAACTTAAACTATTTCGAGAGAGGTTTCGCAGACTATACTATATTTGGCCTCACACTCGTCCTATGCCGAAGTGGTGGAATTGGTAGACACGCAGGATTCAAAATCCTGTGCTAGCAATAGCGTGAGGGTTCGAGCCCCTCCTTCGGTACGATTGAGAAATATGTTCGCGTTCTGAGCCATATCTATCTCAGATAAAGTCCATCTATCTAGGCCATATATACTCTTGCAGAAGTGATGGCAGTGCAACATTTTCTGTCATAATCCTTAGTAATCTAGTAGAACAGAGAATGGGCAAGCCAATCAGAGATGTATTGTGTCTAGGCTGAGAGATGTCATGTTCATAATGATACGTTCTTTTTTCACCTCTTTGTGGGATAACTACTTGAAGTGCAAAGAGTTGTGTTGTGCCGTCTGCTTGCCTTATGCACAAAAGTGAGGTTGTCTTCGTGGGGTTAGTTTTGTATATTGTCTATTAGCACCAAATAGGATAAGAAAACATATGATTGAGATTCTTTATATAGATGACGAGATTCACAATTTAAATACTCTGAGAGTTACGTTTAGACATCTATATAAAATACATACGGCAAAAAATGCATTTGAAGGTCTTGATATATTAAAAGAGCACGATATCAAACTTGTCATAAGTGACCAGAGGATGGAAGGGATGTCTGGCACAGAGTTTCTCAAGCGGGTGAAGAAACTTTATCCTGATTGCATCAGAATTATCTTGACTGGATATAGTGATGTTGATGTCATCATGAAAGCTATCAATGACTGCGGGATTTACAGGTTTATGTTGAAACCGTGGGATGCTTCTGAGATGCAACAGACATTGCGTACTGGATTAGAGTTACAAAAGGTTAAAAAACAAAACAAGGATCTCTTAATCGAACTGTCTGAGCTAAATAAAGTATTAAAAGCAGAGAATAGCTACCTCAAGCAAGAAGTATCAAAAAATAGGGGGCTCACAGATATTATTACTAAAAACAAAGAATACAGGGCGCTCCTAAGCATGGTTGAGAAAGTAGGCTCGACTAATTCTACATGTTTGATACAAGGTGAAACCGGGACCGGTAAGGAATTGGTTGCCAGTGCGATTTATAATTTTAGCAAACTGTCCAATAAGCCATTCATTAAGGTTAATTGTGCTGCTCTGCCAGAAAACCTAATTGAGAGTGAGCTTTTTGGCCATGTAAAAGGGGCGTTTACAGGAGCCATCAGTGATAGAGTTGGAAGATTTGAATTAGCTAACAATGGAACTATCTTTCTAGATGAAATAGGAGAAATATCGCTATCTGTCCAATCAAAACTTCTTAGAATAATCCAGGAAGGGGAGATGCAAAAGTTAGGTTGTAACCATACACTGAAGGTGGAAACACGAATTATTGCAGCAACTAACCGTGATCTTGAGAAGAGCATTAGTCAAGGTAAATTTAGAGAGGATTTATACTACAGACTCAATGTTTTTCCTATGAGGACTATTCCGCTAAGAAAGAGAAAGGAAGATATTCCCTTGCTCTGTGATCACTTTATTGATAAGTACTCCTTTCAATTTGGATTGGAAAAAAGTAAAATCAGTAAACTAGGCTTGTCAAAACTTATGTCTTATAATTGGCCAGGTAACATTAGAGAATTAGAAAATCTAATACAAAGGCACCTCATATTAGAACAAGGAAAGGAGTTAGAGTTTTCTTCATGGATACCAGAACCATATCAATTTTCAGAAGATAAGGATTTGTCCTTAAAAGAGAATGAAATAAACCACATCCGTGCGACCTTAATTAAAACGAATGGCAAAGTATTTGGTCCAGGCGGAGCAGCAGAATTTTTAGAAGTTAATCCAAAGACTCTAGTGAGTCGAATGGACAGATTAGGTATCAAGAGAAAGTGACCCATGAAAATATAGTAACTTGAGAATTCTAGTATTCATTTTCTGTTTTCTCTGCTTCGATAGCTCCGCACAAACCTCTAGGTCTATAGATTTCAAAGATGGTCTTAGTCACAGCAATGTCACATCTATGGCACAAGATGATGATGGCTTTGTTTGGTTAGGCACATCAGACGGTTTAAACAGGTTTGATGGTTTAAATACAGAAATATTTCGATTTACACTTCGCGATACCAATTGTATCTGTGATAATGAAGTACTTGATCTCGTCAATGATAAGAAAGGTAACCTATGGATTGCTACAGCAAACTGTTTGAATAAATTAAGTCTAAAAG
>CAYYBR010000219.1:0-7170 GCA_964470035.1 uncultured Saprospiraceae bacterium | reverse complement strand
AGATAAGATCATCGATGCTGCTGTGCGCTCAGGTGCCGATGCCATACATCCTGGCTATGGATTCTTATCTGAAAGATCTGTATTTGCGAAAGCGTGCAAAGATGCCGACATCATCTTTATAGGCCCTGGCGAAGAAGCCATAGATATCATGGGTAACAAGATCACGGCGAAAACTGCGGTCTCTAAATACGACATACCTCTTGTTCCTGGTACTGCTGAGCCACTAACTGATAAGACCAAGGCTGCATCCATCGCTAAAGAGATAGGATTTCCAGTGTTGATAAAAGCTGCAGCAGGTGGAGGTGGTAAAGGCATGCGCATCGTCCATGAAGAAAGTGAGATACTAGAACAAGTGGATCGAGCAGTAAGCGAAGCCAAATCAGCTTTCGGAGATGGGGCTGTGTTTATAGAAAAATATGTCACAAGCCCTCGGCACATAGAAGTTCAGATCCTGGCAGATCATCATGGTAATACCATCCATCTTAATGAAAGAGAATGTAGCATCCAGCGTCGTCACCAAAAAGTAGTCGAAGAAGCACCATCACCTTTGATGACTCCTGAGCTTCGTGCAAAAATTGGACAAGACGCCATCAACGTAGCAAAGTCCTGCAGCTATGTAGGTGCAGGCACTGTTGAGTTTATCATGGATGTGCAGAATAACTACTACTTCCTAGAGATGAATACTCGACTTCAGGTGGAACATCCCATCACTGAAGCGATCACAGGAGTAGACTTGGTAGAGCAACAAATCAAGATCGCTCAGGGAGAAGTATTGTCTATACAACAAGAAGACGTTAAGTGTGAAGGTCATGCTATCGAGCTTAGAGTTTACGCTGAAGACCCACGGCAAGGATTTATACCTAGCATTGGCCACCTAGAAGTTTATCAGCCCCCTACAAGCAAAGATGTCCGTGTAGACGATGGATATCGAGAAGGCATGGACGTGCCGATCTATTATGACCCCATGCTATCAAAACTTATTACTCATCAGGATACTCGTCAAGCTGCTATATCGGCCATGAAAAAAGCCATCCAAGAGTATCATGTCAAGGGGGTAGAAACTACTTTGTCTTTTGGCACGTATGTATGTGATCATCCAGTCTTTCAGTCTGGAACTTACGATACACACTTCGTTAAGAAGCACTACAGTTTAGTTAGTGATAAAGAAGCCCTGCAAGGCAAAGAAAGGTCATTAGCGAAAATCGCGCTTCAAGCTTTTCTCGATGAAAAGGATATCCTTCGTACATCAGAGTCTCTTACCTCACAATGGACTACATGTCGAAAGTAAAGGAGCATTCATTTAAATCTTCATTTGCGAAAGCGGAAAAGGATAGTGCTAAGGCATATAGCTCTGCTGAAGGCATAGATATATCCAAGGCATATGATAAAGATGATGTAAGCGATGTGAGTCATCTTGATTATGTCTCTGGTATGGCTCCTTATCTCAGGGGGCCTTACAGTTCGATGTATGTGGTAAGGCCCTGGACGATCAGACAGTATGCTGGATTTTCAACGGCCGAAGAGAGTAATGCATTTTATCGTCGCAATCTGGCCCAAGGTCAAAAAGGACTGTCTGTCGCATTTGACTTAGCCACACACAGAGGTTATGATAGCGATCATGAGAGAGTGACTGGTGACGTAGGTATGGCGGGAGTGGCCATAGATACAGTAGAGGATATGAAGATCCTTTTTGATCAAATCCCACTCGATAAGATGTCTGTATCGATGACGATGAATGGCGCTGTGATACCTATCATGGCATTCTACATCGTGGCAGCCGAAGAACAGGGAGTAAGCACTGCATCTTTAGCGGGTACGATCCAGAATGACATCCTCAAAGAGTTCATGGTGCGAAACACCTACATCTATCCGCCATCACCATCTATGAGAATCATCGGCGATATATTTCGCTATACTTCGGCGCACATGCCCAAGTTCAATAGCATCAGCATCAGTGGATATCACATGCATGAGGCTGGAGCTCCTGCGCATATGGAAGTAGCGTACACGCTTGCTGATGGCTGGGAATATATCAAGACTGGCTTAGCTGCAGGATTAGAGATCGATGATTTTGCTCCCAGGCTATCTTTCTTTTGGGGGATCGGCATGCACCACTATATGGAGATTGCTAAGATGAGAGCAGCCAGACTACTCTGGTCTTCCATCGTCTCAAAATATAACCCGAAGCATCCCAAGTCAACGATGCTCAGAACCCACTGTCAAACATCTGGATACAGTCTGACAGCCCAAGATCCATACAATAACATATCGCGCACCTGTCTCGAAGCTATGTCTGCTATATTAGGAGGTACTCAGTCTCTTCATACAAACTCCTTTGATGAGGCGATAGCATTACCGACAGATTACAGTGCGAAGATTGCAAGGGATACACAGAAGTATCTCAGAGATAAATCATACATCACCTCGGTGGTGGATGTCTGGGGAGGATCCTTCTTGATAGAAAGTCTAACACATCAGATAGCAACAAAAGCTTGGGATCTTATCAATGAAGTCGAGCAGGCTGGCGGCATGGCGAAAGCTATAGAAAGAGGTATCCCAAAGATGAGAATCGAAGAAGCAGCAGCACAGAAGCAAGCCAGGATTGATAGTGGTGAAGAGCCAGTGATAGGCGTCAATGTTTTTAAAAGAGAAATAGCCGCTGATATCGATGTGCTGAAAGTTGATAATGCAGCAGTGAGAAGCGCACAGATAAAAAGACTTACTGAAGTAAAGGCACAACGTGATGAAGACAAAGTCAGAGATGCCTTACAAGCTATCACTAGTGCAGCAAAAGATAAAAGCGATAATTTACTGGCTCGAGCTGTAGACGCGGCTCGGGCGAGAGCGACACTTGGAGAGATATCGCTAGCTATGGAGGAAGTATATGGTCGATATAAAGCTACCATACGAGCCATAGAAGGAGTGTATAGACGAGAAATTGCTATGGACAATGAGTTTAAGAAAGCATGTGATCTTGCGGACCGGTTTGCTGATAAAGTCGGTCGTCGCCCTCGTATCATGGTTGCCAAACTTGGACAGGACGGACACGATCGTGGTGCGAAGGTGATCGCAACAAGTTTTGCAGATATAGGATTTGACGTTGATATAGGTCCACTCTTCCAAACTCCAGAAGAAGCTGCCCATCAAGCTGCGATCAATGATGTACATATCCTTGGTATCTCCTCGCTTGCTGCAGGACATAAGACTCTCGTACCTCAGACTATCCAAGCACTCAAAGAGATAGGAAGAGAAGATATACTCGTCATTGTTGGAGGTGTCATCCCTGTGCAAGATTATGACGATCTTTTTGAAGCTGGTGCTGCTGGGATTTTTGGGCCAGGAACCGTGATAGCGGATGCTGCTAGCGAGATCCTGGAGATAATGATATCTTATTTTAATCGGTAATTTGATCAAGAGATGAAGGAGAAACAACAACTACTAGCAACAAAGCTTGAAGCCTCAAAACAAGGAGGAGGCAAAAGCAGGATAGACCGCCATCATAGCCAAGGTAAGCTAACCGCCCATGAGCGTGTCGAAGTACTTCTAGATGCTGGCAGTTTTGAGGAAATAGGAGCTCTGGTCACCCACCGAACCAAGGACTTCGGCATGGAAGATCAAAAGTACTATGGAGATGGAGTAGTCACAGGATATGGTACTATCGGAGGTCGCATAGTATATGTTTTTGCCCAGGACTTTACTGTATTTGGCGGATCGCTCTCAGAGACCCACGCAGAAAAAATCTGTAAGGTGATGGATCTCGCTGTGCAAAATGGTGCACCCTTAATAGGGCTTAATGATTCTGGGGGAGCTCGTATACAAGAAGGCGTAAGGTCACTCGGCGGATATGCTGATATCTTCTATCGCAATGTTCAAGCTTCTGGAGTTATTCCTCAGATTTCTGCCATCATGGGTCCTTGTGCTGGTGGCGCAGTCTATAGTCCCGCTATGACGGATTTTACGATCATGGTAGAAGGGACGAGTTACATGTTCGTGACTGGACCTAACGTAGTAAAGACTGTTACTAATGAGGAGGTAACCTTTGAAGAACTCGGTGGTGCTAGCACACATGCACAAAAATCCGGTGTTACTCATTTAACTGCATCTGACGATGTAGCATGTATCCTTCAAATCAAGAAGCTGCTTTCATATATCCCTCAAAACAGTGAAGACAAGACTCCCGCACTTCCATATGAGCTTGGAGAAGAATATAGAGAAGAACTAGAAGATATTATCCCAGAGCAAGCGACCACACCTTATGATATCAAAGATGTAATCAAAGGTATAGCTGACACTGATTCGTTTCTTGAAATTCAACCAGAGTATGCAGATAACATCGTAGTAGGCTTTGCCCGTGTAGCTGGTAAAAGTATAGGCGTCATAGCTAATCAGCCGCTCAGCTTAGCGGGGGTGCTTGATGTAAACTCCTCAAAGAAAGGAGCTCGCTTTGTGAGGTTCTGCGATTGCTTTAATATCCCCATGCTTGTCTTAGTTGATGTCCCTGGGTTCTTACCCGGTACCGATCAAGAATGGAATGGCATCATTACCAATGGCGCGAAGTTATTATTTGCCTTTAGTGAGGCCACTGTACCAAGAATCACACTCATCACTCGTAAGGCATATGGAGGCGCTTATGATGTCATGAATAGTAAACACATAGGTGCTGATATCAACTTTGCTTGGCCAAGTGCTGAGATCGCTGTCATGGGTGCCAAAGGTGCGAGTGAGATCATTTTCAAAAAGGAGATCAAAGCGGCAGAAGATCCAGCTGCCAAACTCAAAGAAAAAGAACAAGAATATGCTGACCTTTTCGCCAACCCATATAGCGCGGCAGAAAGAGGCTTTATAGATGAAGTTATATATCCTCGAGAAACAAGAAGAAAGGTCATTAGAGCTTTTTCCATGCTCCAAAACAAAGTCGCTAAATTGCCTCGTAAAAAACACGGTAATATTCCATTGTGATTTATCTCATCTCAAAAGATCTTTGGAGCGATGGCAAGGAAACACAAGTCAGAACTGCCGTTGGGGACGTCATCTTACGATTAGAGATGAAGTCTTCTTCTTTATCATCGACCTCTTATATTGTCTACGATAGATATCACGTAGAATTAGGATCTATCAAAAGAGGAGCATTTAGGAAGTCTTATGATATCACATATAGTGGCAAGACCATAGGATCAGTGTTTCAGAAGAAAAGGTTCTTTTCAAAGTGGTATGTGATCTCAACTACCAAAGGGGAGCAATTCAAAATCTCTAGCAAGAAGATAAAGGAATTTGAATATAACATAGTAAATGGCCGCAAGAAGGTAGCCCAGATACATCACAGGCTCGGGAGCAGTAGTAAAACTTATGGTTTTGAAACGATTGATGAACAGAACAAATACCTCTTACTCTGTAGTACACTCGCGCTTCAGATCATCCATCATTAATAGCGCTTTGACTGATCGTGCGGACTATCTATCTCCTGTCCTGGCTCTATCCTTGAAAGACATTGTGCGATAGACAATTTATCGTATACACATCCATGACAAGTAGGTATGATGTCGTTACTCGCTTTCAATCTCTCTATTTTCGCCAATAGTTCTGGAGTCATCAAAATCTCAGAAGACAAACGAATAAAAGCTTCAGCTGCGTAGGTTTTTTTGACAATGTTCGGGCTATCCAACCAAGTGGACAAACCTTCAATATTTCTGTCTTTGATCATTTTTTCGACAGCTTTTCTTGATTCCGGTGGTGTACCAACTATGCCACAATAAGTCCCGTATGTATCAGTAGACGTACCATTGAGGGCTTCTGTGAGCTTAAAATCACCGAGTTGCCCAACTAGCAATTGTGTAGAAAAGAGTAGAATACAGAGAGGTAATATTGACTTCATATCCAATCATTTGATATTAAGACGCAAAAAGACCGCGAAATGCACAAATTATCTTTGCACTTTGAACACAATCCGATCAGAGCAATTAGATTTTGGTAGATCTAATAAGAAAGCCAACTTTGCAACCACATGATAGACAACAATAAAGTAGTCGAAATACTAAGACGAATAAAAGATCCCACCACAGGGGTTGACCTTATCACCACAAAACGAGTGAGTGACCTAAAGGTGACTGATCGACAAATCATGTTCACACTTTCCGTAAATGATTTAGGACAAGAGGCAAAGTTTGCGATTAATTCAGAGTGCTACGCTTTACTAAAGGATAACTTCAAGGAGGCCGAGATACATATCCACTTTGCCCAAGGAGATGGTAGTGTAAAGACTGTCTTGCCACAGGTGCAAAATGTGATAGCGGTTGGCTCAGGAAAAGGAGGAGTAGGGAAGTCTACCATCTCAGTCAACCTAGCATTAGCACTCAAAAAAAGAGGATATAAGGTAGGATTGATGGACGCTGATCTTTACGGGCCTTCCATACCTACCATGATGGGATTAGTAGGAGCTAAGCCAAAGATCCAACCGGTCTATGGCAAGCCCAAGATTGTCCCTATAGAAAAGGATGGCATCCATGTAGTCTCTATTGGATTTATCGTGGACGCTGAGCAAGCGGTTATATTGAGAGGGCCGAGATTGTCTGGAGTAATCAAGCAATTTATAAACGATTGCATATGGCCAGAATTGGACTTCTTGATAATAGATCTTCCACCTGGAACTGGAGACATACAACTCACCTTAGTTCAAAGTGTACCGCTTACAGGTGCCGTAGTTGTAACCACGCCTCAGCAGGTAGCTGTAGCAGATGCTGTAAAAGCCACTAACATGTTTGCTTTGGATAGTATCAACGTGCCCATACTTGGCATCGTTGAGAACATGGCATGGTTTACTCCCGCCGAGTTACCAGATAACAAGTACTACATATTTGGAGAAGGGGGAGCTAAGACCCTAGCTAAGAAATACATGACGGTAGTACTCGGCCAAGTACCTTTAGTGCAAAGTATCAGAGAAGGAGGTGATCAAGGCAAGCCATCCGTACTTTCAGATAATGCCGAGCAGATTAAAATTTTTGATAAGATGGCTGAACGATTCGTTCAGCAAGTTGCATTGCGTCATGAACTTTTTGAACCTACCAGGATAGTCAACGTCCAGAAGTAAATGAAGAGAACCACATTAGTTGAGAAAATGAAGCGGAGTAAGTCTGTACTCTGCGTAGGACTTGATACAGATATCAACAGGATACC
>CAYYBR010000218.1:0-7305 GCA_964470035.1 uncultured Saprospiraceae bacterium | reverse complement strand
TCATTAGATAGATTACATCCAAAATCATCTTCTACCATGACCTCATATATACCTGGATCAAGGACTATCCGATCACCGATGTCTACAGGGCTACCATCAACAGTTAAGATAACATTGCCTTCTCCCCCATTGATCTGAGAGACACTTATAAAGCCGTCATTCTCTCCGTCACATGATTCGTCACCTTTTTCGAGCATCAAGTTGGTGATGGGCGATGATGAAATTCTGATGAAGGAAGTATCGCTACTTTCGCAACCACTCAAAGTATCGATAACTTGGAGGATGTAATTACCTGTAGTTGTAGCTTCTATCGTCTCAACATCAGACGAAACTGGCTGGTCCTCTCTGAACCAAAATATCTGGTGACTACTCGATACTGTAGGGCTCGTACTAAGATCGATGGATTGTCCACCGCAACTCAGTGTATCACTATCATTGATGACAGCGACAGGTATGTCGTTCGCTAGAGTAACATTGAACAACACCTCAGTTTGACATCCATTCTCTCCTATGACTGTGAGGCTTTCTAATCGATCATCAGTGATAATCTGTGTTGGCCCTAGCGTCCGCGATCCATCACTAAAAAACCAAATAGAATTCTCCGCCACATCGATATAGTCCGGTATTACTTCTATGGTATCCACAGTACAGGAGATCTCATACTCCTCTTGAACATTGACTCTCGGTTTTTCTATGTCAGAAAAGACCTCTACTGAATCCACGACATTACATCCGTTAGTACCAGTGATGGTAAACCTTTGAAACCCTCGTGCAGAGGCTAATACTTTTGGTCCTTCTACAAGTCTTCCATCACTTGTTTCCCATAGGACATCACTTTCGGCATCGGTTTGTACAGATACGTTCACACTACTGCGATTGCAAGTGATGACATCTACAGGCAAAGCACTGAAAACTGGTTCTGTTAGATTTTCTATGACATCTATCGTCTGGAGATCTGCACATCCATTTGCCATGTTAGTAGCGCTAAGGCCATAAGCACCGGGCATAGATACCTCTATAAAAGAAGTGGTCTCTCCTGCTACGCCTGGACCTCCCCATAAGAAACTATGATCATCCAACTCTACGCTTGTCCTTATTTCAACTAAAGTCTGGCTACACGTAAGTGTATCGGCTTGTAACTCAAAGACTGGTGGTAGTGTATCATACAAGATGTCTATAACTTGACCTGCGGGACAGCCATTTTCTGCTATTACGATGATTTCTAGGCTTGTTTGGTCTGTCTGCATAGAAAGTGATGGGCTACTTATAGTGTCCTGTCCTATAATCCATACTACAGAGTCCGTCGGAGATAGATCATCTATTACTAGCACAAGAGAGTCTAATGCGCATGTGATGGTATACTGATCTGGTATCGTAAACATGGGGGCTGCTGCATCCCTCGTAATCCTCTGTGACGCTGTAAATACACACCCATTAGATCCTGTAGCCTCAAAAACATAAACACCGGTGTCTCTGACAACCAAAGATTGTTGATCTATCCTCTCTCCTGACGGACTGGTCCAAAAGAAGTCAGCAGGGATAAAACCTGGAAAAGTCACCTCGATTTCTGCTTCGGGTCTCTGGCAGGTAATAATGCTATCGGCACTGATGACAACATTGGGAGCACCATCTTCGAGAATAACTTCGACGGTAGCCTCTGATGAGCACGAGTTTCTTGTATCAACAAGTGTAATATCGACGAATGAAGGTCGATCTACGATAGCTGAAGAATCTGTGCGCCCTATAATATTACTGCCATCATAAGAAACCATAAAGTCGGGTGGCAGATCGATGTAGAGGACTTCCGCTTCTGAATTTGCGCAGGTGATGGAGTCCAACTCGATATCCAGTGATACATCGAGACTAGGGCGTATGGTATCTACAAGTACGTCTAATCTTCTTTCGGTCTTACAACCATTTACGCCAAGTGCGACATATCTATATGTATTAGCTTCAGTGATTGTTATCGATGTCGATCCGCGCATCGTATCGGACACACCAAAAATCCAAAACTCTTCTGCAACTTCACTCGCATCGATTATAGGCGTGACAACCAGTTCCGACATCGCACAATCCAACGTAAAGTCTCCATCTGGCACATCTGTAACTGTAGGTAACACATCATCACTGGTAACACTAAAAACTATGGATGTATCACAGCTATTATCTCCTATCAACCTCAGTTCGAAGGTGCCCGCATTGTTTATCGGTAATTCAGGACCTGTGATAAGTGTATCACCTGATGAGTCTAACCAAGTGGAAAACATGATAGGATCGTTTGAGACATAAGTCGCGATGATGCCCCCATTTGCACATGTTATGTTAGGTGCTATAACTTGAGCATCGGGTTGACTAAAGTTTTCAAGGATTCTTATAGATTGGTTGATTTCACAGCCTCCAGTCCCGAATATCTGGGCGTTATAGATACCGGTATCTTGTACTGTGACAGCATTAGTATCTCTCGATATAACAGCTCCTTCGAGTGACCAAATAATACTGTCAGGATTAAAGTTTGTAGTTAGGAGCAGTTCGCTGGACGCAATCCCGCAGTTCAACTCATTACTACTTGCCACTAGGTTAGCGGTAAAACCACTGCCCGCAACAAGAGACTCTATAACTAAGGTTGTATCACATATGTCATCTGAGATCCGTACACTCCATGTATCTGCGGAGGCTATAGCAAGTCTATCAGCTGTGCTGATAATAGCAGGGTCACTTCCTTGCATCCACTCGTAAGTGATACTTCCGGCTCCACCAGTAACATTGGGGATAATGAGGGCATTACCTGTTGTACAGTCAGTGCTGATCGTAGGGTTATCAAATGAAGCTTGCAGATCAGATGCCGTCACTCTTCTTATCATGATGGTATCACAGTTGCCTATGGTATCCATAAAGATGCCGGTACTTGTGATGGTCTGACCAAGAAACTGTAGATTTTCACCGGGACATAGATCAACACTTTGATCATCGACTACTGTCTCACGTGTTATGATGGTAAGTGTTGTGTCGCATAAGTCATCTGCGATCCTTACTGTCCAAGTATCTGCAGTATTCACAGTGATCTGATCATCTGTACTTGTAAATCCTGGGTTACCTAGCGAGCTCCATTCATACGTTATAGTTCCTAATCCGCCTATAATAGTGGGCGTCAATACTGTATTGCCTACAGCACATCCAGATATCTGCGCATCATCAAAAGATACTTCGAGATCAGAGGCGGTGACATTCATCACCCTGATAGTATCACACCTCACACCTATGGTATCCATAAAAACACCAGATGTAGATATAGTTTGACCAGCAAACTGGATACTTTCGCCGACACACAGGTCTGCAAACTGGGTATCAGTGAAGGGTTCTCTAATCTGGACGATAGCTAGGTTACCACTAAGATCCATACAAAGCTGCCCCCCGACTTGATCATTGAGTCTTTCTAGAGTAGAAAGGTTTTCACTTGCTAGATTAAAAGAATTACGCGTGAGAGAGTCTAACTGACTTCTTATGATATTGACCGATCGAACTTGATAGATACCCGCTCTCAGACGAGAAAAGTCTGGTACAATTCCACTCGTAACAGGTCCTCCTATCGCGTTATAGACCACAAAGACTTCTTCGTACTCTGAAGGGTCAGTAGGCCCTTCTGTATAGATGTCATGCGGATCAAAGCTGTCTCCAAGACAGATAAAAGTGGTATCCTGAGGGTTATCAAAACTGCCGGCCTCCGCTTCGCAAGAACCGCAGAGCAATCCACTTTCTCTACAAAAAGAAATACCAAAGCTGTTGATATTTCCAAGTCCATTGAGAAAATGATCTATGATTCTCAGTTCCCATATACCTGTTACTGGACCTCTGTCTAGACCTTGTCCCATATTATTCTGAAAATCACCTTGAAAGGGTATGTATGTGCCACCATAGCTGGATTGATTACCCCATCCAGTTACGATATTAGTCCATGGGCTCTGAAGAGGTGGATCAGGAACACCGACATTAGGTCCAGTGATAAAAGTTACATCGTGATTAATCCTTAGGGCTGATGCTTGAGTACCATTTGGCAAAGCAGGGCCGATGAGTCTTACAGTATCTCCAAAGGGACTAAAGATGTCAAAAGTTAGATCACTTAGTTGCTGATGGTCAAAGTCTATGTGAACACCACAGATAGACTGAAATCCTGCTAGATCAACTTCATCAGCAGCAGAGACGAATATTCTTAATACTACTGTATCTTGATCCGGAATTTCTATAGGTTCCCCATGAAGTATAGTAACCTCGCAGGTCTGCCCTCTTAACGATACAGCCAATAAGAGAAGCACAGATCCTAAGAAGCTCAAGATCAGATACTTATGTATACTTTGTGTGATGTCCAATAGGATTGTCAAATCTATATACCAAGATATATTATGAAACGCACTAGAAGCCGCTTTATTAATTATTACTTAAAGTAATTGTCCTGCCAAGCACAGTGACAACTCTTGGTGTTATAGGTCTAAAGACTGTAAAGATTATCTTTACATTATAAAAATAATACATATGTCTTATAAACTAGGTACAACGGGCATTCTAATTCTCTTACTGTCGCTCTTTTTACAAGACACTTTAGATGCGCAGAGGAGAACTAGGTCTCGTACAAGGAGTGATGATAATACACAAAGCAGAAGAACGCGCGAGCCAGCAAAACAAGATCTCGATACTTGGTATGGCTTCTCCTTAGGTACTCTTGGCTTCGGGGGTAGTTTTAGCATTTCCGGGAAGGCAAAATATGGTCTTGAACTCAAAGAAAGATTTTCAGTAGGGCTTTCGGCCAAAGCTTTCTACGATCTTCTGACTTTCCAAGGACCTGATGTAGGGCTTTTTTCATACGGAGGAACAGCCTTCACTAGAGTCAAAATAACTGATGAGATATATCTCCAAGGTGAGTATGGGTATACAGATTTTGAAGGGTTGAATGGATTAGGCGGGCCGCAATTCAGAGAAGGTATATTTTATCCTTCTGTTGGTGGTGGATATGCTACGGGATTTGGTAACTGGAAATATGGCTTTCACGTTTTGCTACCGCTCAATGACAGGGCTCGAGAATTCGTAAGTCTAGAGTACTGGATTGACTTTGTACACAGCTTCTAGGTCAGCCTAGAAGAATCGAGCATGCCAACTTTCTTTTGCCGGTTTGACCCAACTTCGCTCGAGATCTTTCTTGGTCTTAATGAGTGTATCAAATACTAAAGATTCAATGTTAATGAGGTCATCAGACACAGCGTCTGATACCTCAGACATTTTCACTGTAACTACCTCATCCTTCTTCTTAAAGAAGAAAGTCTGACGATCCAATAAATCTAGACCTAGATGCTGCGAAAGTCCTTGTACCTCATGGGTTAAAGCATCTATACTACATCCACTGGCTCCAGTTGATACTGACTGATCCAAAACGACCACGACGAAGTGGTTGAATAGTACTTTAGACACAGCGCGAAGTGCAACCTGATGACTTGTCCAACTTTTTACAAATTGTCCAAGATGAGTTTCAATCTGTTCTACCTCGCTTTCGCTTAACTTCCCTGGTGATGACCAAATCCATATACGCGAATCATCAGCAAGCATAGCCCACTCTTCTGGTAAGTTTAGATGCATCCTTATTCTTATAGATTATTAGCTTCTACTATGAGTTCGCTGATGTCCAAGACCATCACATCATCTTGTTTTTCCTTCGCTTTCAGACCATCCATCAGCATGGTGATACAAAAAGGACAATTAGCAGCTACAACATTTGCTCCAGTATCCAATGCTTGTTCTATACGCGCAGTGTTAATGCGCTTATCGCCAGGCTCATCCTCCTTAAACATCTGTGCACCTCCCGCTCCACAGCATAATCCTCTACTCCTTGATTCGTCCATCTCCACTACATCCGCTTGTAGCTGATCTAGTATATTTCTCGGAGCCTCGTACTCCCCATTCACCCTACCTAGATAGCAACTATCATGGTAGGTGATCTTCTTACCTTGCCAAGACCCTCCCTCTACTTTGAGCTTACCTTCAGAGATCAACTGACTGATGAGCTGTGTGTGGTGCATCACTTCATAATTGCCGCCAAGCTTTGGATATTCGTTCTTGAGCGTATTATAGCAATGAGGACATGCAGTTACGATCTTTTGCACTTCGTATCCATTGAGTACTTCTATGTTCTGCAGTGCTGACATCTGAAACAAGAACTCGTTACCCGCTCGTCTGGCGGGATCTCCTGTACAGCTTTCTTCGTTGCCCAGTATTGCAAATGAGATGCCCGCAGACTGCAGGACCTTAGCAAATGCCTGAGATATTTTTCGTGCTCTAGCGTCGTAGCTGCCAGCGCATCCTACCCAAAACAAAATCTCTGGTTGTTCTCCAGCACCTACATATTCGGCTATTGTTTTTACTGCCATATCTTTTTCTTCACTTTCGTAAATGATACTTCTTTACTCTTGAGATACCCACGCATCTCTAGCATCTGGCATTTGCCAGACAGCGCCACCTTGCTCCACACTATTAAACATCGGTAGCCAATCAGATGGGCCTGCACTCTTCGTTAAGATGTCATACCTCCTCATCTCAAGAATTGGTTCTACAGGACTGATCATAACTGGACAAGCTTCAACACAAGCATTGCACGTGGTGCATGCATACAACTCTTCATGTGTAATCTTATCAAACAAAGAGAGTCCATCATCAAAGTTCTTCGCAGTGAGGACTTCTTGACTTTCACGCAAGTCTTCCTTGATATACTGCTTGTCACCTGATCTGATTTTTTTCCCTACATCCTCAGCTCTATCTCTGATATCCATCATGATTTTACGTGGGGATAATTTTTTGCCAGTCATGTTAGCTGGACATACTGATGAGCATCTTCCACACTCTGTACAAGTATATGCTTCTAGTATAGTCTTCCAACTTAGGTCGGTTATATCTTTAGAGCCAAACTCTGGTATTTCTTCCGACATCGCTCCACCATCATCTTCCACGAGCCCCATCATAGACTTCACTTCGTTCATGATCTCAGGCATATTCTCCATCTCACCTCTGCTTCTATTTCTAGAAAAATAGACATTGGGGAAAGCGAGAAATATATGTAGATGCTTAGAAAATGGTAGATAGGTGATAAACCCAAAAACCACCATCAGATGTAGCCACCAACCTGCTCTTTCTATGATGTGCAGCGTACCTTGATCTAAACCTCCAAATAAAGCAGGTCCTAACCAACTACTTACTGCCAATGTACCGGTATCCGGAAAATGACTTGGATCCAACTTCTGAAGAAGGACATCTGCACCATTCATACTG
>CAYYBR010000217.1:0-7314 GCA_964470035.1 uncultured Saprospiraceae bacterium | reverse complement strand
CTATAAAAGTAGATGAAAGTGGATTGACTTTACCATATATGCTTTTAGACCTTTCTGATATCTCTGAAGATAAAAACTACTTGTCTCTAAACTATGAGATTAGCGAATGTCCAAGCTATTCTTATAACCTTACTACTACTCCACTCTGACTCTTATAAATGAAACTTCCATTAGATTGTGATGTCGATTATATAGAGAACTTCCTTAACAAGAAAGAAGCCGACAAGTTATTCTCTCTGCTACTACATACATATGAGATAGACAAAGCCCGACTAATAATCAAAGCCGGAGGGCAGTTAATCAAGACCGATAGTTTCAAATTTCTCTTTACAACATCAGAATTAATTAAAACAAATAGCCATCCCGAAGAAGTCCATGGCAAGAGCTTTGTATTCGATGGAATAATGACTGAGTTAAAAAATAAAATTCAAACTTTCTTGAAAAGAGAATTTGAACTTGCCATGTGTCTATATTATCCAGACGGTAATTTTTTTGCTCCTTACCATAGCGATCAAGAGACATCCGGTCATGCTACTATTTTGCCCTCCCTGAGCTTAGGAGGAACTAGACAATTTAGCTTCAAAAACAAGGCTAGCGGAGACACTTATAAATTAGAACTTGATCATGGAAGCCTATTAGTTATGGGCGCATATTGTCAGACGCGATATGAGCATAGTCTACTAAAAGATCCAACTTTCGGTGAAGACAGAATCAACATCACTTTTAGAGATAGAAATTTTATGTAATCAATCAAACTTAGGATACCCTCTATTTTTCCTATCTTAACAAATCTACTCATCTGATATGGTCAAATACCTCCCTCTACTTTGGATCTTAGCCTTAAGCTTCATCACTATCAAGCTAACAGATCCTATAGCTGTTCGTCCAGCCGATACCGAAGGATTTTCTGCAATAAAAGCTATGGATCACCTCAATATAATGGCGAGTGAGATCCATCACATGGGAACGGCAGAAAACAGGAAGGTAAAAAACTATATTCTGGATCAATTTGATCAGATGGATATACCTACGGAGATGTTCATCGGTCATGCAAAGCAACAGTGGGGCACTCGATATATAAGGCTCGGAAGAACTGAAAACATCATCGCCACCATCAAAGGAAAAAATCAAGGCAAGGCTGTCATGGTAGTCGGGCATTATGATAGTGTCTTAGCATCTCCTGGTGCAGCAGATGATGTGCACTCTGTAGCTTGCATGCTCGAGATCGCTAAGATTCTTAAGCAAGAAGAGCATGATAACGATATCATTTTTTTAGTAACTGATGGGGAAGAAAGAGGGCTCCTTGGCGCTAAAGCTTTTGTAGAAGACAGAGACGTCTCTAACATCGGTGTTTTGCTTAATTATGAAGCGCGAGGCAATAGTGGTGCAAGCATATCCTTCGAGTGGTCAGAGGGCAATGCTTGGCTAGTACAACAACTTAAAAAAGTAGCAACAAAGCCAGCAGCTAATTCTATGTCGTTTGAGATTTATAAAAATCTTCCTAATGACACTGACTTCACTTTTTTCAAAAAAGCAGGTATCAATGGTATCAATCATGCCTTCATAGACGGGTTTAGTTACTATCACAATCCCGCTGATACCCCAGAGAATATCAATCAAAAAAGTGTGCAACACACAGGCACAAATATGCTGGCTCTAACAAGGCACTTCGCCAATATAGATCTTTCCGACACACAATCGTACAACGCCACCTTCTTCAACTTTCTCAGCTTTCTAGTAATCTATCCATCATCATGGGATGTATTCATCCTTATAGCAGTAATGGGCTTTATTGCTTTCTTACTATTTCAATCGTTTCGAAAGAATGTCATATCAATCAAATCATTTGCCCTATCACTACTGCTCATACTACTAACTGTGATTATATCGGCAAGCTTAAGTTTTGGATTGGGACGTCTTTTACTTTCCCTTTATCCACAATACGATCTCTTCTATGCAGGACAATTCTATAATCACAAGTGGTATTTACTCACTTGCATTGGCATCAGCATTCTAACATGCTCTCTACTTCTTAAGAAATCCGTTCTTAAGTCTAGTTCTCAAAGTTTCAAAGCTGCCTTGTTACTTTTTATGGTCATACTTTGTGTCCTCTTTCTTATCTTCATACCAACTGCAGTATACTTCATGCTCTATCCAACAATTGCCATGTCGATATACTACTACATTATATCTCGTGGTGATGAACAAAGAGAACATGTCCTTGCCTCATATCTTACAAGTAGCATCCCTCTCATATTATGGTTACCAGTAATTGTTCTATTCTTTCTTGCATTTAGTCTTGCAGGACTTCCTATGCCGACAATCCATGTGACTATTATAGCTCTATCGACCATGTTTCTCTTCGAAAAACTCTGGACGGACTCTAATCTTATGAATTATATAGGACTCGGAGTTATACTCGTTAGTTTGATAGGTGGACATCTCACTTCTACACCAACAGATAGGGAGCCACTGCCTTCTAATCTATTTTATAATTACAACGTCATCACCAACCAAGCTCACCTTGCGACCGAAGACAAACACATCAACATTGGCAACGAGTCTTTCTTAGAAGGTGCCACAAGAAGTCAACTAAAACTACCGTACAAGCGCACTTTCTTAAACATTGAAACCGATATACAACCAAGTGTGTTTCTTCCTGAGGTGATATATGATACGCTACAACCTAATGTTGTACAAATCATCAACCAAGATGAAGTCTTTAATACGAGACTACTCATAACTGAACCTTCCAATGTTAGTGCACTTTTTATAAATGACCAAGAAATCTTCTCAGATCGAAACATAGATGATTCGATACTCATAGAAGCGTTTGCTATGATAGCAGATACAATGACAATTAGAATCGCAAAACTAGATCCAAGTATAGAACAGGTGATCGGTATAAATAGCAATTTCTTTACACTTCCATTTAAGGATGAGTTACCTTCTAACTCACTAAGGACAGATGGGTATACCGGGATAGTCTATGAGATCAAGATGTAGTAATTAGCCTTTGTAGGTAGAGGATATAATGGTCCATATTAAAACAATTTGTATCTTTTGATTATGGACAGCTACTCTCTTACTTTTTACAGCTTGATTCTTACAGGAGTATTAATTCTGTTCATATCCTGTAATAGTGGAAAAACCAAGAATCATGATCCATCAAAACCTGAATCTAAGTCTAGAAATATAGATACAACCATTTATTCGTTTGTACACTTTGAAGCGATTGATACAATCAACATCACATCTGATCTTTCAAACAAAACAGATCAACTCATTCATCCCAATGATAAATACAAGATTCTCCAGAAAGGTAGAATCAAAAAACAAAGCTCCACAGTTATAAAAGGTGTACAACAAAAACCAGAACTATGCTTCTCACCGAAGTATTGTTATAAGCTAAAAAGTGTACCATCGCTCCTTAACTCAATATATCAAATCAATTATGTGAAGCTCAGCAATCCCTCTAAGCATCCTACTAAAGGTGCTTTAGCCCTCGAGGAAATTATATTCTACTCTGACAAAGACTCCAAAGCACTACAAGACTATATTCGTTATACCCGAAGCATTTCATTTTACTGGGATACTCTAGACAAAACCCCGAGTGATTTATTTCGCAGAGACAACAAACTGTACTATGTCAAATTTTTAAATAGAGCTCATACAGGAAGCGGAGAGATACTTGGCATCTCAGCCAAGTTAAAAGAAAAGGTGATTTGAGATTCAGTTGTCACCTTTACTAGCCTTGATTACATATTTCCGTTCCTTTTGATTATTGTCAATGCGTAGAAGTAATAAACAAAAGACCCACGATACGCCAACGCTCATAAAAAAGTTAAAAGCCTTACACAGTTGACCAAAAACAGTTGATTTACTATGTTTATCCTGCGGACTAAAGGAACAGTGCATCTCCTTATAAGAATAAAAATGAAGCTATCAACTATTACCCTACTCTCTCTTCGAACCATAAATCCTCTAAGAGTCTATGTCGTATTTTGATTTCCAGGAGTGTAAGCCAAGAGAAGACTTGAAGCTATATATAAGTAGGTGGCTTAATCTGAGCTTTACTCAATCAGAAGAGTACTTTCATAAAATTACACCTTCAGGACGCATCATCATGGTGCATACGTATGGAGGGCATGCCTACTGCTACACTTCGTAAGGCGAAGAGATCATTTACCATAATGCTACCTACTTTAAGGGGCATAGGCTCAAAAAGCGTCTTTATGTCAATCAAAGCAAGGGAATCAAAGAATTTGCATGTGAGTTTACATATACCGGATTCTATAGATTATTTCAGGTTCCCTCAGATACATTCGTTGATATAGAATATGAAATTTCGAATCTCGGCCCTACTAGGCTTAATGAAGCACTATACTCATAATCAGAAATAAGTGATGAATCACTATAGCATAAGATTAATTGATAAACCTAGTACCAGATGCACTAGACGAAAATAACGAAGTCAAAAAGGTAATCAACTCAATCTTACAACTTGAGCATGTACAACTTCGACGGATTGAAAAACTCTCAGAATCAGCCAAAAAGAAACCGTACAGAAAGTTTAAAAAACAAAAGCGCC
Source organism: uncultured Saprospiraceae bacterium (assembly GCA_964470035.1). GTDB lineage: Bacteria > Bacteroidota > Bacteroidia > Chitinophagales > Saprospiraceae > JAJRXG01. The sequence goes on along the minus strand of CAYYBR010000217.1, from coordinate 2,723 downwards.
TATCAATTAAACAGTTTAAAAGGATTCATCAAATGAATACAGCCATCCGCCTTATGAAGAGTAAGAGTTATGACTCACTTGTACATCTAGCTCATCAAACTGGATACTACGACCAAGCAGATTTTATCAAGCACGTGAAGCAATATCTCGGCGACAAACCTCCTAAAATAATCAAACTAGAACAAGACCTGCTTTTTAAATATATGGGAGGCCCAAAGAGATAAATGGTCCATTCAACTGCACCCATCCAAACCTACTCTTCTTTCAGCTGCCTTTCCTGAGTTCTAAAGTACTTTGGTGACATGTTATTATACTTCTTAAAGACTCTTGAATAATACGCTGTATCATGATATCCCACTTGACTAGCAATTTGTGATACTGTATAGCTCGTACATAGCAATAGCTCTTTTGACTTCTCTAATCTAATGTGGCTTGAGTATCTATTCAGTGCTTTTCCAGTTAATGTTTTAACCTTCTTTCTCAAGCTCTTAGAGGTCATATTCATTTCCAAGGACATCTCTTCTACCCCAAAGGCTATTGAGTTAGATAATATTAAAGATTGCAATCTTTTTATAAAGTCTAGGTCTTCTTGTCTGATAAGCTCTCGCTCTTGGTGGGCCGACTTTAACTCTAGGACTTCTGTAAACCAATCTATCTTATCCCTTCTTTTCTTCAAAAGACTAGTTATCAAAGCAAGTAATTCGTCTTCATCAAATGGTTTAGTCAGATATCCGTCAACTCCAAGCTCATGGCCTCGGCGTTTGTCAGCAGATAAAGTCTTCGCAGTTAAGAGAACAAACGGAATGTGAGAATAATCAATATGATTTTTTACGAATTTACAAAATTCAAATCCATCCATCTCAGGCATCATCACATCGCTCAGGATAAAATCAACGGGTTCACTTTCCAATACTTTTATGGCTTCTTTTCCATTCTTAGCGGTAGTAATCAGAAAGTCGTCCTGAAGTAACATCTTCAAGTATTCTAGTATATCCTCATTATCCTCCACTATCAACATCTGCATCTCAGCAGATATGTCTAAACGTTCTGATTTACTCTTATCTACTTCACTCTGAACTGAAAGCTTTATGGGCAACTCGATATCCAATGACGCTTTAGTAGTCGCCTGATTAACTATAGGCAAGGTGACGGTAAAAATACTGCCTTCACCTAGTTTACTCTTAACAAATATATCTCCTTGGCAGAGCCTTATCAGCTCTTTGACATAAGCTAATCCAACTCCAGATCCCAGTGCTCCTTGTTCAGAAGTAGAGTAGAAACGATCAAAGATTTGATGAATGATCGATTCACTGACTCCCTCACCATTATCAATGAATTCAAGGCAAAATTTATTCTCTTCGCGTGAAGCACGAATTTCTATCCGTCCATTCTCTCCTGTATGCTTTATCGCATTCTGAAGTAGGTTGTATAGTACTGATTGGATCTTGTTTTCATCAAAATCCATGATTAACGGCTCACTGGGTATAGAGAGGATCAGCTCTTTTTGTTGTGAAGAGATATAGGAAGAAAAAAGTGAGGCGTATGTTCTAAGATATGCATGGATGTCACCAGATACGTAAGAAGCTTCTATCTTCTTGGCATCTATCTTGTTTAGATCTATGAGTTGATTAGTCAACTCTGATAATCTATCTACATTACCTCTTATGGTCTGAAGTGATGATATGTGCCTACTATCTAGATCTGAAGACTTCAGCACCTGGTTAGCAAGACCACCTATGATCGTTAGTGGAGTCCTAAACTCATGAGATATATTGGTGAAGAATTTACTCTTCATCTTATCTAAGGCATCCAGCTGTAGCGCCATCTTTCTTCTATTTCTATATAGAAAATATAAAAACGAGGATAGCAATGCTATGATGGATATAATAGAAATGTATATCGTAGAATGAAGTCTCTGTTTTTGCTCGACAAGGTTATTCTGAACATTGAGAAGTTCAATCTCTTCCTCCTTTTGTTTTGTTTTATACTGTGTCTCTAGGTTCTGAAATGCTTGATAATTTCTAAGTTCATTTAGACTATCCCTAAAAGCTGACTGCTGCTTAGCGTAGTGATAGGCACTTTTGTAATCTCTTTTGGCTTCATAGGTCTTTGTTATCCCCTTCAATCCTTCATAGATCATCACTCTTTCTACAGTGTGGCTACTTAGAGCATCTAAGTAATATCCTATTGCTTTATCGTACTCCTTCTTATGATAATATAATTCACCAGAGTTAATATTAAAACTATACAAAAACCTTGATTGATCGTCCTGGTCAAATAGTGTCTCTAATTTGCTCTGATATTTTTCAGCCTCTTTGAGTTGACCCTCGTTTACATAGCAAACTAATAGTCCTTCATATAAAGAGACCAAGTATTCTTGATTCTGATACTCTTCAAAAAACTCCTTACACTCCAAAAGCTCAAATAAAGCCTCTTCATATTTGCCTAATCTGATGAAATGTTTACCTAAACTTAAACTGATGCTATTTACTCCTTCTATGTCATCTATAGCCGCATACATTTCTTTCGACCTACGAAAATACTCTACTGCTAAAGTATCCTTGAGATTTCCATAGAGCCCACCGATGTTCTCTAATGCCATCGCTCTAGATCTATTGCTAATATCGTCTATAGCATAAATAGAGTCTATATCTAAATAATAATTAATAGCGCTGGCATACCTCTCATCATTTGTCTCACGTGCCCCTAGGGCACTATACATT
>CAYYBR010000216.1:0-7323 GCA_964470035.1 uncultured Saprospiraceae bacterium | reverse complement strand
GCATATACTCCGGTAGAACTAATAAAAACAACAAATGCATCCTTTAGACCTTTGCAATCTTGAAGTAATCGAGCGATACCGCGCGGGTATCGCGTGACTACATCTTCCACCCCTCGACCAGGAGGTATATTTATGATGGCGATATCAACATCCCCGATATCCTGAGATATTTCTGCTTTGTCATTATAGATGTCAAGGATATGGGCTTCGATATCGGCATCAATCAACATTTGTTGCTTCTTGCGAGACCTAGTAGATCCTTTTACTCGATATCCTTCTTCGATTAGCATTTGCGCAAGCGGAAAACCTAGCCAGCCACAACCTATAACTGCTACGCTCTTTACTTCTACAGCCATGTCACCTTAGAGCGAATATCATCTCGTTTTGAAGACAAGTCTATATCTTCTTGGGGCACTCCGATATAAAATAAGCCCAAGCATCTCTCACGAGATTTGAGATCGAAGTACTCATCAGCACCAAGCGCATATGTAGGCGTACTCCAGTAGCCACCGAGATCCATAGCTGTGATCGTGAGGTACATGTTTTGTACGGCACAGGCTACCGCTGCTTTTTCTTCCCACTTTGGTACTCGCTTTTCCTTATCACGACTCATGATGATCGCTATGATATGACTCGCCTTGAGTGGCTTGGTCTTTATCTTAGTATGCTTCACTTCCGAAAACTTGTCCTCAGGGGTGTAGCGTCTGTACCACTCAGCTGCATAGTCTACCCAATCAGATATTTTTTCTTGAGGTATAACGATAAATCGCCATGGCTGTGTCATCTTATGAGTCGGCGCCCAGTTAGCATTATCCAGTATCTCCCAGATCACATCATCACTTACCTTATCACCCGTATACATCGGGGGGAAAATAGACCTCCGCGATTTTATAATATCCGTTATCAGTTTCGCCTTATCCATAGCAGCTTAGTTATATGAAAGTTAGAGTAGTCTTGTAACCATGTGGTATCGTGTTCTAAGTTCTTCAAGATGTGCTTGTCAGCTATATCACGAACTCAAGAGTAACTCTTCTCACTTTTGTAAATAAAACAGAAGATAATTAAAAGAAATAGAGATAAGAAAATCAGGCCTGTCCAAATCTCTATAGCCAGTAATGAGTCTGTCATGAGCGCATAAAGTCCAATAATGGCTGGTAAGACTAAAAAATACCCCAACCATCTCGCTCGAGGCAAATGTCTCATCCCATATCCGATCAAAGCTATGCTAGCAGCAAGAAGTCCCCACTTCAGTCTGGTAAATAAGCTTAGGCATAAAAATATGTGGTCAGCACCATCAAAAGTAGCCTTGTTCATCACTAACATTTGGACATTCTCCAGAGCATCAAATATGACAACGAGGGGGGCGAGATAGGCGGCATTGGACAAAAGCGGATCACCAGTTTGCTTTGCTATTCTTCTAGTAAAGTAGAAAAGAAAAAGGCCGTAGACTATCATCATCCCAAAGTCAATATAGTTGACTAGGTCTATCTGCTGCTTTCTAGTATCGCAGTTTTCTAAAGGAGTAACAGACTCACAAAGTTGCCCATGAAATATCTCAAGTTCTTCAGGAGTATCTACAAACTCAAAAGATACGATCTGACTCGAGTGAGCACCTGGCTGTGTACTAGGAGGTGGACTAATAACGATTATGACTGAAGCGAATAATACAAGCAGCAATCCTATAAGTCCTACTTTTCGATAAGGATAATTTGACATAGACCTAATTCAATTTTTTTTGATTTTATACGCCAGCATGATTCACTATACCTGAAGCACCCGCTTCTAATTGCGATCTTACATCTTGGGGGATGCTTATTTTTTTGTGCTCTTTAGGACTGACCATCACATAAGTGATCTCACCAGTAGCTAAGAACTGATTCGATTCGTAGTTAGAAAAAACTATCGAGTAAGTTATAGAGGTCGTCCCGATCCTATTGAGTTCAACTGCTAGCGCCACTACATTATCAAAGGTAGCAGGAGCTTTCCAGCTGACATTGACATTTACGACCTGTGTGTCTAGACCTTTGGCTAAAAGGTTTTTATAATCTCCAAAGATAGCTCTGAAGTATTCGAGCATTGCGACATCTATATACTCGATGTATTTGGCATTGAATACGACTTCTTGGGCATCGCAATCGGCATAACGTGCTCTCAACAAATATGTAAATGCTTCATTCATTTTATTTTGTATTTAAATGCAGCCCAATATTTGAATTTTAAAAATGAACTTCTGCCATAAGCAAAGCTGGGTCCGACTTTTTCATTCGTTTTTAAACATGCACAGCTGTAAAATCCGCCATGACTTCTGCTACAGATTGTATAGATCTTATATTTCCTACACCCTTCCCGGCTTGCCAATATTTTACACTATCATCAAAAGCCGAGGTATTGTATTTTTTAAGGCCACGACTCATCAAATACATTCTTGCATACTTCTTTAATTTCTTTTTAGTCAGCATATAACTGATGATGGGTCCAGTCCTTAGTCCACCTTTCATGATATCATCTGTCTTTATCATAGAAGAGTTATTGCCTGCTATCTTATTGGTCCAAACGATATCGGCCTCTGTGGAGTCGACGATAGCATTTTTGTAGCCGTCGGTCACCTGGCATTCATGTGTTGCAAGAAAACGAGTCCCCATCTGTACACCCGCATATCCCATATCAATGGCTTGCTTAAAGTCTTCAGCGTTACCGATGCCTCCAGCGCATACAAGTGGGATGTCGATATCATGAAGTTCCTCCATGAATTGTTCTGCGGACTGGATGCCAGTCTGTCCACCACCTCTCCAGTTGATACAATTTAATCCATCAACTCCGGCATCACGCATAGCTAGTGCGACTTTCTTATTGGGTACATCATGATAGACTTTTATATCATGCTCTTTAGCGATCTTCACTATTTCATGAGGCTTGCCTAGAGAAGTCAAAAAGAATTTTACTCCTTCCTCTATGGATACATCCATCCACTCTTTCATTTGCTCATGATACTTCTTGTTGGCCCCACCGAAGATCGTAAAGTTGACCCCAAAAGGTCGATTTGTCAATCTTTTGATCAATCGTAGTCCTTCCCGAAAATCATGACCATATAAGGCTGTCATGGATACTGGTTGTACTACTCCAAATCCACCGGCTTCAGATACAGCTGCTACAAGCTCTGGATTAGATCCTGGGTACATGGGTCCACATATGATGGCAGTCTGAGCACCAGTATCAGATAAAAGTTGTTGAGTCTGCGTATTCATATACAATTGTAATATGCTAGTTTATAGGGCCAATAGCCCTCAAGTCGTAAGAGCATCTTAGCAATGTCGCATATTTCGTTGTTCGTCCCTTGCCCGACGTATGCGATGATTAAAAGTCCATCTCAATGTAAAAAGAAAGCAGTCTTTAATCGCCCCATGATCTGCAAAATACACCGAGAATATACTGATATCTTGTCTTATCGCGATGAGGAATAAAAAAGAAGACAAGCAGATAAGTGGTCTTGAGACTTAGAATATACTTTGGAATTACAACCTAATTAATCAACAAGCATTTAAAGGGATAAATACGTGCTCATGAACACCTATGAAAACTATAGGAAGAAGAGACAAGCATATATAAGAATATTCGTAATATTTGCACCTTAGTTGAGACCATTATGAAGATAGATATACCTGCGCGTGAGGTGCCCTTTGCTTCGCGCCACATCAGTCCTTCTGTTGATGAGGCTGAAGCTATGCTAGCGGCTGTAGGAGTCAAGAGTATCACTGAGCTCGTAGCCCAAACGATACCGAAAACTATAAGACTTCAAAAAGAACTAGATCTACCTGCACCTAAAGGTGAACATGAGTTTTTAGCATCTTTTAAAGAGATGATAAGTGCTAATGAAGTGTTTAGATCCTACATCGGCATGGGGTATTATAATACGCTTACACCTCCAGTGATCCAACGCAATATCCTCGAAAACCCAGGATGGTATACAGCCTATACACCATATCAAGCTGAGATCGCACAAGGCCGACTCGAAGCTCTGATCAACTTTCAGACGATGGTCGTAGAACTTACTGGCATGGAGGTAGCTAACGCCTCCTTGTTAGACGAGGGAACAGCGGCAGCAGAGGCCATCTCTATGTTTTATGGCAAGCGCGCCAAAACAAAGAAAAAAGCCGAGAGGTTTTTTGTGGATGAAAATATCTGGCCCCAGACCCTGGATGTTATCAAGACTAGAACCAAATCTGTAGGCATCGACTTAGTGATCGGTAGTCTTGCAGATCTTGATCTTACAGATGGAGAATTATTTGGCCTCTATGTACAGTATCCTAATAATGACGGAGCCATCGTAGATATCTCTGCTCTGATTGGATCTGCCAAAGAGAATGATGTCGCAGTTGCGGTCGGAGCTGATTTGCTAAGTCTTACATTGCTTACTCCTCCAGGTGAGATGGGGGCTGATGCTGTAGTAGGAACGACTCAGAGATTTGGTATCCCACTTGGTTTTGGTGGTCCTCATGCTGCATATTTCGCTACGACGGAAAAATATAAAAGACAGATACCAGGCCGGATCATCGGTCAGTCAGTAGATAGACATGGTGATACCGCCTATCGAATGGCTCTTCAGACTAGGGAGCAGCACATCCGAAGAGAAAAGGCAACTTCAAATATCTGTACGGCACAAGTCCTACTAGCGGTCATGGCTGGCATGTACGGTGTATATCACGGTCCAGATGGATTAAAAAGCATAGCCCAAAGAATCACTGGGTACGCTCACCTTCTTGAAGTTTTACTTGGAAAACTAGGGTACGAGCAAGTCAATACCTACTTCTTCGATACGCTAAAGATCAGAGTAGATAACATCAGCAAGTTGCAGATGATAGCTGAGTCACAAGAGATCAACTTCAGATACTTTGATGACAACGAACATATCGGCATATCTCTAGATGAGAGTATCACCGCAGAAGACCTTGAAGACATACTTAGAGTATTTGCAGTTCATGGGGGCTCGGGTGTGGTTGATTATAACTGGATCCATCAAGATGATATATCTATAGATATCAACTGGCCACAAGAACTGCAGCGCTCAAGTTCTTTTATGGATCATGAAGTCTTCACTGCCCATCATTCTGAGCATGAGATGCTTAGATATATGAAGCGGTTGGAAAATAAGGACTTGTCACTTACACACTCCATGATATCCTTGGGGTCTTGTACGATGAAACTCAATGCTACAGCTGAGATGGTCCCAGTGACGTGGCCTGAGATAGGGCAAATCCACCCTTTTGTGCCAAAAGAACAAGTAGAAGGTTATCACGAACTTGTAGGACACCTTAGCAATTGGCTCTGTGAGATTACTGGTTTTGATGCGGTATCACTGCAACCTAATAGTGGAGCTCAAGGTGAGTATGCCGGCCTGATGGCTATCAAAGCATATCACGAAGATCGCGGTGAAGGACATCGTCAGATTACGCTGATCCCATCATCAGCACATGGTACTAATCCGGCTAGTGCAGTGATGGCAGGTCAGAAAGTGGTGATAGTCGCTTGCGACGAAGAGGGTAACATAGATCTAGCAGATCTCAAAGCGAAAGCTCAAGAACACAAGGATCACCTAGCTGCCTTGATGGTGACATATCCATCTACACACGGAGTTTTTGAAGAAGATATCCAAGAAATCTGTGAGACCGTTCATCAGTTGGGTGGTCAAGTATATATGGATGGTGCCAATATGAACGCACAAGTAGGCCTGACAAGCCCTGCCATCATCGGTGCCGATGTATGCCATCTTAACTTGCACAAGACATTTTGCATACCTCACGGAGGTGGGGGCCCAGGTGTCGGTCCTATAGGAGTAGCAGCACATCTTAGTCCATATCTACCCGGCAATCCCAATGTCAAGACTGGCGGCGATAAAGCCATCACAGCTATCTCCTCAGCACCATTTGGGAGTGCTAGTATTCTTGCTATTTCTTATGCCTATATCTCTATGATGGGACCAATAGGGCTTAAGCAGGCTACGCAAGTTGCAATACTCAATGCTAATTATATCAAGTCAAGACTTGAAGGAGAATACGATGTGCTTTATACTAATCGCCAAGGCAGGTGTGCTCATGAGATGATCATAGATTGTCGATCCTTCAAAAAATATAATGTCGGAGTAGCGGACATCGCAAAGAGGTTGATGGACTATGGTTATCACGCTCCTACTGTCTCTTTTCCCGTCCCCGGTACTATGATGATAGAACCTACAGAAAGCGAGACTAAAGAAGAGATGGACAGGTTCTGCGATGCTATGCTATCGATAAGGGCCGAGATCCAAGAAATCGCTGATGGCAAAGCTGATCAAGAAAATAACGTTTTGATCAACGCTCCTCATACAGAAGGCTTCGTAACTGCTGACGAATGGTCAGCACCCTATAGCCGATCGAAGGCCGCCTTTCCTCTTGACTTTGTTAGCAAGAGTAAGTTTTGGCCAAGCGTCGGAAGGATAGATAATGCTCGTGGTGATAGAAATCTGATTTGTACTTGTGCTCCTGTGAGTGCTTACGAAGAGGAAGAGAAAAATGAGCTGCACAAGACTGAAGCTTAACTCATGGAGGCAAAAAGAACAGCTCTCTATCAAGTCCATGTGGCACTAGGTGCCAAGATGATTCCGTTCGCTGGTTATGATATGCCGGTACGATACAACTCGCTTATCGAAGAGCATATGGCCGTCAGAAAGAGTGTAGGTGTATTTGACGTATCACACATGGGCGAGTTTATCCTTGAAGGGCCTTCATCTCTAGATCTCATCCAACGGATAAGTAGCAATGATGCCTCTACCCTAGTCATAGGCCAAGCTCAGTACTCCTGCATGCCCAATGACAAAGGTGGTATAGTAGATGATCTCATCATATATAGGCTCGACGATCAAAAGTATCTCCTAGTTGTGAATGCTAGTAACATCCAAAAGGATTGGGATTGGATTCAGCAAGCTAATACGATGGGGGTCAGCATGACTGATAAGTCAGATGATTTTGTCCTCCTTGCGGTTCAAGGACCTCAGTCGTTACATCTTTTACAAAAGCTTACAGAAGTAGATTTAGCAGCTATCGACTACTATCACTTTGTGAATGGTGAGATAGCGGGAGTGAAAGATGTCATCATCTCCGCAACAGGGTATACTGGCTCGGGGGGATTTGAATTATATATCCCTGCCCATGAGGGAGAAAAGGTATGGGAAGCTATTTTCGCTCCTAACAACTTAGGAATAGAAGTTCTCCCAGCAGGACTTGGTGCGCGCGATACCCTCAGACTTGAGATGGGCTACTGCCTATATGGAAATGATATAGATGATACGACTTC
>CAYYBR010000215.1:0-7343 GCA_964470035.1 uncultured Saprospiraceae bacterium | reverse complement strand
CACTACCTATAAAGACTTGGTCCTATAAGGGAGAGAGCATACCACACATCGGCCCAATGGCGCAAGATTTTTATGCTTCATTTGGATATGGAAAAGGAGAGACTACTATCGCTACTGCCGATGCTGATGGAGTCGCTCTTGCTTCGATTAAAGCCCTACATGAAAAAGTGATCTTCTTAATTGCAGATGTCAAGTCACAAAATGAAAAAATTGAAAAGCAAGATAGGATTATTAGTGAGTTGCTTGATCGCATCAACAAATTAGAAAATAAATAGCATCTAATAATTTATAAATAATATTTCATGTCTTTCAGAATTTATATTCTAGTTATAAATCTACTTGGGAGTTGCGTTTTGATAAGTCAAGGGCTACAAGTAGAAGAAAATCATACTGTGCTTTTTGGTGCTGACACCTTAGGGGTAGGAGTAAAGACTATGTGGATTCCATCAAAGGCTGCATTTAGAACTGGAGCTGTTGGTCCGATACAGGTGGATGGCAACAATTTCGGAGGCAATGCTATTTCATGGGATCCAGACAACATAGGTCTATTTTCATTTGCAACAGGACTAAATTCTAGGGCATCTGTTGCTCATGCTATAGCGTTGGGATTAGAGGCCGAAGCGACTGGTCAAGCTTCTGTTGCTATTGGTTATGAGGCAAAATCATCTGGATTGTTCTCTGTAGCTCTAGGTAGTAGCAATGCTTCTGGATCCAGAGCCACTTCGATGGGCCAAACTACTTCTGCTACAGGTATGGCATCTGTAGCAGCTGGCATAAACACATTATCATCGGGCATATCCTCTTTTACGATGGGAAGAAATAATACAGCAGAAGGTACACATTCTTTAGCTGTCGGTGATAGTACTTATGCCAGAGGTGTAAATTCTATCTCTATGGGGCTAAAGACTCAAGCCATCACCAACAATGAGCTGGTAATAGGCCAATATAATGTATTGCCGCGTGATTGCTCTAAGTGTCTTCCAGCCGAGAGATTATTTGTAGTAGGCAATGGACTTAGTAATAATGAGCGATCTGATGCATTTGTTATTAATAAAGATGGAAAAACTGGCATAGGTTCAATCTACCCTCAAGTACTCTTTCAAGTTGTCGGAGCAGGAGATGAGTTAGGAGGCGTAACCGGATTTGACGAAGTCGTTGCTTATTTTAATAATGACTCAAGCACCCTTCATACGGCCATGTCTTTAGATGCTGAACTGGGTAGAGATGCGATCTTTTATCTAGCAGAAGATAGTGCTGCGGTCTGGGACCTAAGACATGATGCTAATGCTAATAGTGATTTTAATATTAGATACCATGGGGGCGCAGGTAATGATACCAAACTAAGGCTGGACGTCTCTGGAAACCTGCATATCGATGGAACCTTATTCCCCAGCTCTGACGTTCATCGAAAGCACCTGATAGATTCTATCAATGAAAATGAAATATTGAATAAAGTGTCAGCTTTACCCATAAAGAGCTGGTCATACAAAGGTGAAGAGATTCCTCATATCGGCCCCATGGCACAGGATTTCTATGCTGCATTTGGTTATGGAAATGGAGAAACAACTATAGCCACGGTGGATGCAGATGGTATTGCCCTTGCAGCAATAAAAGCTCTAAGTAAAAAGCTTGATAAACAAGAAGAACTTATAGTGCAACTTCAAGAGCAAATCGCGAAATTAGAATCTAAAAAATAAGGTCACTTCAATTTATCGCTCAAAAACCGATTTTATGAAAAACCTGATTCAGAGAAGTCAAGAGATTTCAAAACGCGAATTAGAAATTTTAAGTTGTATGGCAAGGGGGTATTCATCAAGGCAGATTGCTCAAGACTTGTTTATCAGTACTCATACTGTTATTACCCATCGGAAAAACCTATTGAGGAAACTTGAGGCTAAGAACTCCGCTCATCTTATTTTCAAGTCAATAAGAAGCGGATTTATCTCAGTTTTATAGAGAGAGCTTTTTTACAATTCCTTACGAAGTCGTGCTACAGGTATGCTAAGTTGTTCTCGATACTTAGCTACAGTACGTCTAGCGATGTTGTAACCTTTTTCTCGTAGCATATCTTTTAGGCGCTCATCAGATAGAGGCTTTTTCTTGTTCTCCTCTTTGATAATATCACTTAAGATGTTTTTGACTTCTAGGGTAGAGACTTCTTCTCCATCAGATGTAGTCATAGACTCGCTGAAGAAATCTTTGAGACGCTTAGTACCGTATTCTGTCTGCACAAACTTACTATTAGCCACTCTAGATACAGTGGATATGTCAAGGCCAGTCACCTCAGCTATATCCTTGAGTATCATTGGCTTGATTCTTCTTTCATCACCAGTATGAAAGAAATCAAGTTGATACTGCATGATCGTATACATCGTATTGTGTAGTGTTTCTTGACGCTGCTTGATAGCATCTATGAACCACTTTGCGCTATCTATCTTTTGCTTGATAAACATCACTGCTTCTTTTTCTTGCTTAGTGGACTTTCTCCCTTGCGTGGTTTCATTATATCCCTTCAGCACATCCACATAGTGATCACTGATACGTAGATCTGGGGCGTTCTTATTATTGAGTTGAAGCTCTAGTTCACCATCTCTATTAGTGATGATAAAGTCAGGTACTACATACTGATTAGAACTAGATCTTCCATAACTAGATCCTACATAGACACTAGCTGGCTTCGGGTTTAACTTTAGTATTTCCTCGATGGCATCTTTGAGCTCTTCCTCATTGAGAGACAGCGACCTTCGCATACGCTCATAGTGCTTCTTTGAAAATTCATCGAAGTATTTGTTCAATATCTTTAGAGCGAGTTCTTTGCTCCGGAGGTTTTCAGTGATAGGGGCCTTTTCTATTCGATCTTTCAGCTGGATGATAAGAGACTCTTGCAAGTCACGAGCACCGACACCTACGGGTTCCATTTTTTGGACCTTCTCAAGGATGCGATCTATATCTAAAGGATCAACTTCGAGATTCTGAGTAAAAAGTAAGTCGTCGACAAGTGCATCCGTGTCTCTTCGTAGATAACCACCTTCGTCTATACTTCCGATGATTTGCTCTGCTATGCGTTGATCTCTTTCATCTTTAAACTTCATCATGCCAAGCTGAGCGATGAGATGATCATGAAAAGATGATGCAACACTTAGAGGGCTATCTTTTACCTCGTCAGTACTATAGACATCTCCTTTAAGCTTGTAGGAGATTGGGTCATCCTCGATATATTCTTTTAGATAGTCGTCTAACTCAAATGGCTCTTCTTCAGCGCTGTTTTCGTATTCTTCATCATGCAGTTGTTCATCCTGCATGTCAAAAACCTCATCGTGGTCTTCGCTTTCTTCGAGTGCTGGATTAGATTCTAATTCTTCTTTTATACGCTGGTCTAGTGTCGCAGTAGGTATCTGCAATAACTTCATAAGCTGTATCTGCTGAGGAGACAGCTTTTGTACCATGCGTTGTGATAGAGTCTGCTTGAGCATCTGGTATAAATTCGTGCGCTAAAACAAGAGCGCAGATGATAAAAACAATTTTGTCTTACATTCAGTTCGATCACTGAATAATTCTCAGGCAGGAATCGCAAGATAATAACATATTGTTAAAACATGCAATATGTTAATGATTGATAATAAGCAAATTATGTGCCAAAGCATACAAGGTATAGTTTCTCTTATACGTAAAGAACTGACTGACAAAGGCTTAGATGCCTATATAATTCCGTCTTCAGACCCCCATCAGAGTGAATATTTGCCTGCCCATTGGCAGGTCAGGGAACGCGTTTCTGGCTTTACTGGATCAGCTGGCTCTGCTGTTATAACGCATGATAGCGCTGGGCTTTGGACCGATAGCAGATATCACCTACAAGGAGAGGATGAACTCTCTGGCACGCCTTACGACCTCTATAAGATGGGTAACCCCGATGTGCCTCAGATGCATGATTATCTATTAGAAGCTCTGGAGGAAGGCAGTGTGGTAGGCATGAATCCATGGACCACTTCCGTAAATGATCTAAGGCTCTGGTCAAGTCGACTTGCCAAGAAGCATATCACCGTGGATACCAATCATCAGCTTGCTCTCAATGCTTGGGAAAATATAGATCGCCCTGCTCCTTCGCTGCGTCCGATATATGTACATGGCGAGAAGTATGTAGATCGATCGATAGCAGAAAAGCTAGAGCTCGTGCGTAGAGCCATCACTGACCAAGGAGCAGAAGCACACCTGATCACTACCCTCGATGATATCGCATGGCTTTATAATGTGCGTGGCTCTGATGTCGAGTGTAACCCTGTTTTCCTTTCATATGCTATGATCGGACCATCCACATCGACGCTGTATTGTTCTATAGAGCATCTAGAAAAGGATGCAAGTGAGTATTTGCGTGAAGCGGGAGTAGAAGTAGCACCGTATGATCAGATAGCTGAAGATCTTTCTAAGTCAAAACATAAGATCTTGGTAGACCCAGACCAGTGCTCAGTCCAACTTCATAGTAGCATACCTGATGACTTAGTGATAGAGGGCTCCATGCCATCAAGGATGATCAAAGCCTGTAAGACTGAAAGCCAGATCTCACATATCGCGCAAGCGATGATAAAAGATGGTGTTGCCTTAGCTCATGCTTTTTATTACTTGTATCAACATCTCGGTCACATCAGAGAACATGAACTCGCAGCAAAAATCGCTGAGTGCAGAAGTCAGCAGACTGGCTATGTCGGGGAGAGCTTCTCGGCCATCGTTGGATATCAAGCCAATGGTGCCATCGTACACTATCGCCCTGGTCCAGATAGTGCTATCATCCAATCTGAAGGTTTGTTGCTGTGCGATAGCGGAGGTCAGTATCTCGATGGTACTACGGACATCACACGTACGATGGCGATGGGACCCACTACCTCTGAACAAAGAGAGATGTATACTCGCGTACTGAAAGGACATATAGCATTGGATCAGGCGGTATTTCCGAAAGGGAAAGTAGGCAGAGACTTAGATGTCTTTGCACGCATGCACCTATGGCAAGCAGGTAGGGACTTTGGTCATGGGACAGGGCATGGCGTCGGCTACTTTCTCAATGTCCACGAACCACCACAAAGCATCAGCCCTGGCAAGTCCCCTAGAGCAAACGTAGTCTTCCAATCTGGCATGCTTACTTCTAATGAACCAGGATATTATAAAGATGGCGAGTACGGCATCCGCATCGAAAATCTCATTGTTTGTAAAGAGTCAACACATGAAGGATTTCTAGAGCACGATCATCTGACACTATTTCCTTTTGACACAAGCATCATAGAAAGAAACATACTCACTCGGGATGAAGTCCGATGGATCAATGAGTACCACAAACTTTGTGCAAAGAAGTTATTACCTGAGTTAACAGGAAAAATTAAGACTTGGATGTTGGGGATGTGTGAGGAGATATGATTCTCTAAGGGATCTGAAGTCTTATTTGTCGGAATTGGAAGTTACGTTGAGGGATTCGGTTGCTTTTGATGTAAAGATCATGAGCATTTAAGAATAGGAAACAGTATCTTTAAAATGGATATGAGCTTACAAGAAATATTACAACTACCACCAGAAGATAGACTTCATATCGCAGAGCAGATATGGGACAGCCTTAATCCTGATGACATCAAACTAACTAAAGAACAAAAAGAAGAGCTTGATGCAAGACTTGCTGTAGATAAGGCAGGGAGGATGCCTTGGTACTCACTGGATGAAGTTAAGAATAGGCTAGGTCATAAGTAATGAAATGTCAGCTAGAAATATCCATAGCGGCCCTATTGGATATAGAACAAGCAATTGAATGGTATGAAGATCAAAGTGAAGGCCTAGGAAATCGATTAAAGGAGAATCTTTTTGAGAGCTTGTCAATAGTTGAACAAATTCCGTTATTAAGTTCCCAGCGATATAGAGATAAGAGTTAGATACCTAAAATCTTTTCCTTATGGCATACACTATCTAGTTGAAGAAAACCACATAAAAGTGTTTGGGTTTTTCCATACCAAAAGGAATCCTAGTAGTTGGGTAGAAAGATTATTGTAAGCCTACTCCTCTTGGTCGGAGCATCTGACTTAACCACAACAGTCCCGTCCATCTCCTAAGTTTGCAACTTAAGAGAAATTATAAAACGTGCTATCCTAAAATTCTAAAGAAGACTACGGTCGATCAATGATTATCATGAGGTAGTCGCCAGCAAGCTACTTCTCATCGAATTGGCGAAATGAAAGCGGGGATGGAAGAGATGTGTATATAAGATATGATGAATCAAAGTAGCTTGAGCAACAAAATCTCATTTCATTTTGATTCAATATTCGTTATATTTGATAAAATATTATCAAGTGATGATCAAAAGATTTATAAATATTACCATATCGATATGTCTATTTTTGATTGTCAATGGCCAGAGTAATACTGATAGGATCATAAATAAGGATGGGTCAATTATTTATGGTGGTATCAAAGAGAAAGGGAGCTACAAGAATGACATACAATTCAAGTCTAATGCTGAATCTGATTACATCTTGTTGGCTCCATCAAATATCAGCGGGTTTTACAAGAATGAGATTGAATTCAGGAGCGTAACTAGTAATGAAGTCAATGGGTTCTTTGAAATATTAGTCCTGGGGGAAATAGACTTATATCTAAGTCAATTGACCGATAAGGTTCAAGAATTTATAGCGGTTAAAGGAGGAAAAGTATCTGTTTTAAGACAAGAATACTATGTAGAAGATGCTAGAGAAAAAAGGAGAATGCTGTATGTCAGGGATCTCAAGTTACTACTCCAAGATGCTCCGAACATTATGAAGAAGGTAGATAGGATGCCATTTAGCAGATCTGATTTAATGTCTCTAATTAGAGAATACAACGTGTCAAAAGGGAATTTTTCGGATATTAAATACAACAAAGCTAGAATAGACTATAGATGGTCTATTTCTGGACAGATATATAGTGCTGGATTATCATTTGCATCACTTAGAAGGTCCTCATCTTTACCGATAATTGACTCTGTAAATCCGGGTGGGGGAATTACATGCGATATAATCTTTAGTAATAGGTTTATTTTTTCATCTGGTCTAAGGTATGCACTAGTTGACATGTCTATCGACAACAACAGAGATTTTTTTGAGTTAAAAAAATCAATTATTAGAATTCCAGCTGAATTTCAAATTTTAATTGGATATTCTAGAGTTAGGCCGAAAGTAAGACTCATATCGGGCTATAATAGAGTGCTTAATACAGGGGTGAGTAATGTAAATATTTCACCAAGTCATACAATAACAATTGGAGCTGGAATAGGCTTCTTAGTTGCAGATCAATTTTATCTAGATGTAGATATTTCTAACTCTTCTCTTGGTCAAGGG
>CAYYBR010000214.1:0-7410 GCA_964470035.1 uncultured Saprospiraceae bacterium | reverse complement strand
TGTTGCTTGGCACGAAGGAGTGCTTGCGTATCTTGATTAAGGATTTTTTCTACATACAGCACTTCTGGATACCACTGATGATGGATGCGAGCGGCATGCGATGCTTCAGAGACATTCATCTCGTGATCGATGATATTCATGATGATCTGTAAGACCGTCGTGATGATTCGACTTCCACCGGGGCTACCGGTGGCGAAGTAGGGCTTCCCATCTTTAAGGATTATCGTAGGTGTCATACTGCTGAGCGGGCGCTTCCTAGGTGCCACTGCGTTAGCTTCGCCGCCGAGCAATCCGAAGGCATTGGCGACTCCTGGCTTGGCGGAGAGGTCACTCATCTCGTTGTTGAGGAGGATACCCGTCCCTGCTGCCACGATACCGTTACCAAAGCTGAAGTTGAGGGTGTAGGTATTCACGACTACATTGCCGGCTTGATCCACTACTGTATAGTGTGTCGTCTGATCACTCTCGTAGTCATCAGGACTACCAGGCTTGATCTCTTCAGAAGGCAAGGCTTTCCATCGATCTATACGCTCACGTAGGTCAGCAGCATAATCTTTAGAGGTGATCCAGTCTACGGGCACCTCCCAGAAGTTTGGATCTCCGAGATGCTCGCTGCGATCTGCGTAGGCAAACTTCATGGCCTCTGCCATGAGGTGGATGGTCTCTGCGGTATTATGTCCCAGATAGCCAATCGGATACTCTTCGAGGATGTTAAGCATCTGGATGATATGTAGGCCACCAGAGCTCGGTGGTGGCATTGACACGATATCATAGCCACGGTATGTACCGCTTACCGGTTCGGTATCTTCTACTTCATAAGTTGCCAGATCTTCCATAGAAACCAGACCTCCGTTAGCTTTCATATCCGCTACGAGGCGTTCCGCTACTTGGCCCTTGTAGAAGGCATCAGGGCCTTTCTTAGAGATGCGCTTTAGACTCCATGCGAGGTCTTTTTGTTTAAAGATCTCACCCGGCTGATAGTAACCTTCACCTTTATAAAATATCTTTTTAGTCTCGGGTGATGCCTTCAGGCGCGTTTCATATCCCTGCAAGAGACTCGACAGATCATACGTCATCGCAAATCCCTTTTCGGCTAATCTGATAGCCGGCTTCATCACTTCCTTAAGACTCATCGTCCCATAGGTCTCCAGTGCATGAGCGAGACCTGCGACCGTCCCAGGCACGCCAGTCGAGTGATGAGTAAAGTTGAGCTTGACACGATCTACGTTGCCTTCTTCATCAAGGTACATATCTCGATGAGCCAAGAGTGGTGCCATCTCACGATAGTTGATCGCACGAGTTTTCCCAGTCTTAGCATCATATACCATCATAAATCCTCCACCTCCGAGATTGCCCGCACGCGGGAGTACCACTGCCAGCGTAAATCCCACAGCCACAGCAGCATCCACGGCATTGCCTCCAGCTTTCAGGATCTCCAGACCAGCCTCACTCGCCAGTTGGTGTTGGGTAGCAACCATGCCATGCTTGGCCACGATAGGGTGGTGTACTTCGTCAGAAGAGTAGATAGCAGTCTGTCCACTTACGTAAATGATCTGAGTACAAATCATGAGTAAAGTCAGCAGTGTCGGCAGTAGAGACTTCATAGTCGATAATGTTATGTCTGTAATATCCGCAATGCTTAGACATCTAACAAGATATCTAAGACATTCCTTTTGGGAGAATATCCTACTTTTGCGCCTGTAGAAACCTGAAAGTACAGACTATGGCTACCAGAACACTTAATCTTCGAGATGCACTGAATGAAGCAATGACAGAAGAAATGAGGAGAGATCCTGATGTCTTCTTGATGGGAGAAGAAGTCGCAGAGTACAATGGCGCATATAAGGTCAGCAAAGGTATGCTGGATGAGTTTGGTCCTCAAAGAGTGATCGATACACCTATCGCTGAGTTAGGCTTCGCAGGTATCGGTGTAGGTGCTGCGATGAATGGTCTAAGACCTATCGTAGAGTTCATGACATGGAACTTTGCCGTACTCGCATTTGATCAGATCATCAACAATGCCGCTAAGACCTTATCTCAGTCCGCTGGACAGTTTAACTGCCCGATCGTCTTCAGAGGACCCTCTGGTTCTGCCGGTCAGTTAGCACAACAGCATAGTCAGACCTTTGAGTCTTGGATGGCTAACTGTCCTGGCCTCAAGGTGATATCTATAGTCGACCCTGCCGATGCTAAAGGTCTACTGAAGTCAGCCATCAGAGATGACGATCCGATATGCTTTATGGAGTCCGAGCAACTCTATGGACTCAAAGGCGAAGTACCTGAAGGCGAGTACCTCACGCCCATAGGTAAGGCGGCTGTCCGTATGGAAGGTACAGATGTGACCATCGTATCCTTTAACAAGATGATGGAAGTCTGTAAGAAAGCAGCAGCAGAGTTAGAGGCCGAAGGGATCAGCGCCGAAGTGATCGATCTACGTACGATCCGCCCGCTAGATCATGAGACAATCGTAGCCTCAGTTAAAAAAACGAATCGACTCGTAGTCGTAGACGAGTCTTGGCCATTCGCTGGTGTATCATCGGAGATCGCATACGAGATCCAGAAGTATGCATTTGACTATCTAGATGCACCTGTCACTAGAGTGAACGCAGCAGACACCTCCCTGCCTTATGCAGCACCATTTGTAGATGAGTTCCTACCTACTCCTGCGAAGGTTATTAAGGCGGTGAAGGAAGTGATGTATCGGTAGAAGCGTGAGGCAATTCAGACGTCTCCCTTGAGGGGATACAGAGGGTGGTTTTACAGTTGGTTAAAACGGTGCTATAAAGATGTTTTCAAATCATATAGGGGCATCACCCACCTTAATCCTCCCTCAAGTGAGGTAATAAAAAATGTCTCCCCAGATGGACAAACTGAACTTAGCTAGATATTGGTAATATCACCTCAGTTCTATATCCTTCATCATAGACGAATTGATATGACCCGTTAACTTGAAGAGCTCTTTCTCTTATGCTCGTTAAGCCTAGACCCGATGTCTTAATTCTTTCCTTCTTTTGTCCTCTGTCTTGGATAGTGAAAGTGAGATTGGATTTAGACAAGCCTAATGATAGAATAACTTCTTTAGTGTCGCTGTGTTTGACGATGTTGATTATACTTTCTTTGAATATAAGGTAGGCAGCTTGGCGTATGTCTGGCGGGAGAGGGGTATTTAGGTCAGTGGCTTCATCAGTGATTCTATATTGTATCTCTTTATGGGCGAATGTGTCATCTAGAAAATCTATCATCCTGTCTTTAAGATCACCGATAGAATCTTTTCGATTGTCTACGGCCCATACCGTATCTCTCATGTTACTCATAGCTTCTCTACTTCTTTCTGCTATAGTTCTTGCTAACGTCCGAGAGTTATCGTCCACAGAGTTTTCTAGTAACTCTGATTGCATCGCTATCCCTGTAAGTATGGTGCCAACATCATCATGAAGGTTGCTTGATATCTTGTTCCTTAAGTCTTCGATACTCTTGCGCTTTTCCAGTTCTTGTGAGAAGTAAAACTTACTTGCTCTATAGATGATATAAGATAAGAACAAAAAAATACCGATGATAAACCACCAACTTCTAAACCAAGCCTGTCTTACTCTAATCGGTATATCAAGAGATTCTTCCGTCCAGATTCCTTTTCCGATATCTCCTTTAACCTTTAGTGTATATTCACCTGGAGGAATAGCAGTATATGAGATGGCATTGGAGGGAGATGGTGCCGACCACGAAGACTCATAGCCTTCTAATATGTGTGTATATCTTTGCCTTTCCGGATAATTATAATTAGAAAGAGCAAATTGAAGATTTAGGCTCCGGTCATTATAGTCGAGGTCTATGGAGACATCGCTACTACTAAAAAAACGAAAATCTCGATATTCATCGTTATGGCCTTCTTGAAAATTGTAACTAGTAAGGAATAGTGGTGTTTGCTGATCAAGCGCGATATTGTTTTTATGATACTTGATTATATCTGCCGGCTTGTAGATGTAAAGCCCATTATTAGTTCCAGCTGCTATCTCATCCGAAGAAAGCTTTAGAAGCACATTGATATTACCTCTAGAGTCTAAGCCTTCATTTTTTGTTACAGTGAAAAAGTCGTTCTTATCGATATGGTGATAGATAAGGCCATCTTGATAACCTATCCACAACGCACTGTCACCTTCTGGAACGAAGGTAGAAGCGGTATTGTACGGAGCCGTCTCTAAAGAAAGATATTTTAGAAGCTTCATTTGATGCACATCCAGTAAGCCAATTTCATACTTGCTTTTAAACCAAAGAAGATTGTTCTGGACAAACTGTATATTCTCTATCTGTTGGCCTATATCAATCGTATTGCCTTCAAATAAAAGACTGTGGCTTACAGCTTGAATACTGCTGTCGCTCTCAGGATGAAAAAAGAATATCCCTTCATCAGTACCTAACCATAGTCTACCTTGGTCATCTTCAACAATAGAATTAACCAAGGTTCCACTAAAATCTATTAGTCCATTTTGATCTATATGATTTCCTTCATACTCATAGGTTTTGCTATTTAGTTTTCCGAACATGTACTCGTGCTGGCTTAATAGACCAGAAACCCAGATATCACCATTCTGGAGCCGTATTGTGTTTTCAATTTTGTTGATAGGATATGGAGATTTCGTAGCCTTATATACTTCGTCCAAGATGTAGTAGGCATCCCAAGTGCCATAGAGAGTGACATCACTATCTTTATAAAAGTGTACTTTCTCTTTAGGTGCTACTATGGGTAATGCTACAATTTCTTTTTTGAGTCTATCTATCTTGAATGTATACGTCCCGTCTTGGATGATTATAGATTTATCTGGAGATTCAGCTATATCATGAACTACAGTGTTTCTTATAGCAAAATCTCCATAGAAAGATCTAATAGCATGTATGGTGTTTTGGTCTTTCCCTTTATATATGTCATGTTGCTCTTCAGAAGTGTTCACAGCATAGCTCTCAAAGAAATTAACGATGTCTCTTAATTTAAAGAGTCCCCCCTCTTTGTTACCCCAGATATTACCATCCTTGTCTTCGACTATAGATTTTATATCAACTGAACCTCCTTCTAATTCTTCGACTAGAGGAGCTCTGAAGGGTGTGCTTATATCAGTATTCGGATCATACATGATTAGATAAGATGCTGAAAAAGTCATCCAGATACGTCCTTTGCTATCTTCATAGACCGACCTGAGATTCAAAAGAGATCTGCCTTCATCAATATTACAGTAATTGCTAAATTCGAATTTATTAGTTAAAGGATGAGTGTCAAACTGTTGAGTAGTACTATCATAGATCTCGAAATGCATGTCGCGGATTCGCCAAAGCTTATTGTTGTTGTCAAGTCTAAATTGGCTACAGTTTTTTCGAAATTTAAAATCTTCGATATCTGCAACTACTAGATTTTGTTCTTCTCCTTTATTATTGATGATGAGAAAATCTCCGAGTCTCCATTGAATATAAAGAAGTCCATCCAGATCGCTAATCTCAAAATCCCAGAATATGCCGCGATCACTTATTTGGTCATACAAATCAAAGGCTTCAGAAAAGATTTCGCCATTTTCTGAGATGAACACCGGGCGATCTGTGCTATGTAAGCTTTGTGCAAACACCCAGATGTGACCTAAGTCATCCTCATATATATGATCAAACTTCAGTCCGTCAGGAAGCGTCCATAAGTCCTTTACCTCCATGGAGTGTGGGTGAACTAAGCTTAGAGTTTGATCATTTGCGAAGAGCAACTGATCGTCGACTAATATGATATCTCCAATTAAATGATAATCGTAGGCCTTTTTTTGGATAAGCTGACCTAGGCCAAGAGCACTTACCTGATGTCCATTGTAATAATAAAAATCACTGTCATCGCGCAACCAGAAGAAATCATTCTTATCTGCTTTTAATCGCTCTACGTTATGTGACCAAGGATATTCGATATCAAATTGATCCGTCTGTGCCGATGAGAATCCAGACCCAAAGACAATAAACACAATAATTGTAGTGCGAAGAATGTGCATTTACTTGCGTAAATCTAACGAATTGGTTTCTCACCCCATGGAGGCTTACCCAAGAATTATGTGTAGTCTCTTGTTAACTGAGTCATCAGAAGATGGACTATTAATGACCCAGGACTTTATTGTTGATTATAAAGGTTGACAACCTCTATCTTGCTATTCACTTCAAGTGTCTTATATATTGTCTTGATGTGACTTCTGACGGTATCCAGTGAGATACCATATTTGCCTGCTATCAGCTTATAACTCAGACCATCAGCTAGACTTTTGACGATCTCGAGTTGTCGTTTTGTCAGTATTTCTACAAGTGAATTTGATGTTTCTTTAGGTATAAAGTGATTAGCTATTTTTCTAGCAATGGAAGGTGACATGTATGATCCACCTCCATGAACTGTGATAACCGCTTCCATGATCGCCTTCAAGGAAGTTTTCTTGAATATATACGAGCAAGCTCCGCTGCATAGAGCCTCAAAGATCTTATCGCTATCATCATATGTGGTAAGTATGATGATATCCATGTCAGGAGCGGATTTTTTCAGGTGCCTGATGCCTTGTAGACCTGTCATGCCAGGAAGTCCGATGTCTAAGATTAAGACATCTGGCTTGCGATCATATAGAAGAGATAATTCTTCTAACCCTTTTTCCACCGAGTTAACGGCAAAGTCACACTTCATATGCGGGTTCATATCAAGACTTTGTACAAGGCTGGACTGTATGACCGGATCATCTTCTATTACACTGACATTAATAATCTTCATGGCTTGCAGATTAGATTTAGCCCCAATTTACTACATGCTCTGATTTCCTGAAATCACATCTTCATGTGGTTCTTATCGTAAAGAGGCTTCTCAAGATAGTGGGGTTAAGGCATGTTTTGTATGGTGGCTCCCACCAAGCCTCCTTGGATTTGGAGTAAGGCGATATGCCAGTGCAGCATATATCAAGATACGTAATTTCTGTATTGTCCAGATCTCCATCTAACGAAAACCAATGGTTACACCACCGACATAGATGACTCAGGCTGACGCTAAGTGCATCAAATAATTCGCTAACTCTTCACATACTTTGCCTTTAGTCCCATCACCACCTACCACATGAAGATGTGATTGACACGAGCTTTAGGATTACTCACCTTTACGGCAAGTTGCTAATACAGAATAAATATATCAACCATGCTCACTTCCTTTCAAACATCAACCACTGCATCAACCGCTTTTAGTTCTTCTAAAGCAGATATAAAAATAAGTACTCGAGAACAAGAAGTCCTCAACTTGATCGCCTACGAGCACACTGCTAAAGAAATAGCCATTAAGCTTTACATAAGCTATGAGACCGTTAACTCTCACCGTAAGAACATCATGAGTAAGCTGGGTGTGAAGAATACCGCAGGGATGGTGAGGGT
>CAYYBR010000213.1:0-7482 GCA_964470035.1 uncultured Saprospiraceae bacterium | reverse complement strand
AAGTTAAGTTGCGTCTCCTGGCGCAACGCTTCTTGTTGTGGTGCGGCATTGCGCGGGGACACGCAATGCAACTGTGGAGGACACACAAAGCAACTGGAGTCTAAGTTAAGTTGCGTCTCCAGGCGCAACGCTTTTTGTTGTGATGCAGCTTTACGCGGGGACACGCAATGCAACCCACCCTTACTTTATTAGTACGTATGTGATATCTTGTCGGCATATGTCCAAAGTCGGTGTGATAGGAGGTGGTTTTGCAGGACTTGCTGCGTCGTGTTTTTTAGCTAAGGAGGGTCATGAGGTACTGCTTATCGACAAGCATGATACGCCTGGCGGTCGATGTCGAGCATTTGAAGCGGAGGGTTTTACCTTTGATATGGGTCCCTCGTGGTACTGGATGCCAGATGTCTTTGAGCGCTTTTTTGCTCAGTTTGGATATACTAGCGGGGACTTCTATAAGCTGGTGAGGTTAGATCCGTCTTATCAGATTATCTATAGCGATGGTGATATCCTGAAGGTGCCTGCCACTTATGAAGCGCTCAGGGAAACATTTGAGTCGTATGAATCTGGTAGTGCTGCACAACTCGATGCTTTCTTGAAGGATGCAGCTTATAAGTACGAGGTTGGTATGAAGGACTATGTACATAAGCCATCCTTAAAGCTTGCTGAGTTTATGGATGCTAGAGTACTCTCCAGCTTTATGAAAATCGACCTTTTTAAGAGTATCTCCAAAGAGATCAGGAGCAGATTTAAGCACCCTAAGCTGATACAGATGCTGGAGTTTCCTGTATTGTTTTTGGGTGCTAAGCCAAGTAATACGCCTGCCCTTTATAGTTTGATGAACTACGCCGATATCAAGCTCGGCACATGGTATCCGATGGGTGGTATGAGCGAGATACCAAAGGCTATGTCTAAGATCGCGAAAGAGTTAGGTGTGAAGATGAAACTCAGTGAATCTGTGCACTCCCTGAGGATCACGCACAAGCATATCAAGGACATCGTGACTGATAGAGGAGGCTATGACGTAGATGCGGTGATCTCATCTGCCGACTATCATCATACAGAAACGGCGCTTATAGATCCCTTATATCGCTCATACAGCGATGAGTATTGGGAGAAGCGAGCCATGGCACCATCATCATTACTGTTTTATATAGGTATCGATAAGAAGGTGGAGGGCCTCCTACATCATAATCTGTTTTTCGATACCGACTTCGATCGCCACGCTAGCCAGATATACGATACACTAGAGTGGCCAGACCAACCTTTGTTCTACGTCTGCTGTCCTTCTAAGACTGACCCCAGCGTAGCGCCTGAGGGTAAGGAAAATCTCTTTTTTCTGATTCCGATTTCTGCAGGAATTGAGGATGATAAGCAGAAGCATGAAGAGCTTTTTGATATATTGGTCGCAAGAATAAAGCATCATATAGGAGTGGACATATCTAAGGACATTATTTACAAACGGACGTTCTGTGTGGAGGAATTTACAAAAGTGTATAACTCCTTTAAAGGCAATGCCTACGGATTAGCTAATACCTTGATGCAAACTGCATTTTTAAAACCAAAGATGAAAAGTAAAAAAGTAGATAACCTTCTCTTCGCTGGCCAGCTGACGACTCCAGGGCCAGGCGTGCCACCATCGCTGATATCTGGTGAAGTAGCAGCCAAATTTCTCCACAAATCCCTTTCGAGCTTATGATGGAGCTATATGCAAGGGTTAGTAGAGATGTAAGCAAGCTAGTAACTAATAGTTATAGCACGTCTTTTTCATTGGGCATCAAACTGATAGCAGAGGAACTGCGTATACCCATATACAATATCTATGGATTTGTGAGATTTGCAGATGAGATAGTGGATACGTTTCATGATTTCGACAAGGCGACATTGTTCGAAGAGTTTCGCCAAGATACTTACCGGGCCATAGAGAGGGGCATAAGTTTGAATCCAGTCCTTCATGCTTTTCAAGAGGTAGTGAGGACATACGACATAGGACTTGATCTTATCGATGGATTTTTAGATAGCATGGAGATGGATCTGGAGAGTAGGACTTTTGATCGGCGGACGTATGATCAGTATATATTCGGTTCTGCGGAGGTTGTTGGTCTCATGTGTCTCAAGGTTTTTGTCGAAGGGGATCATGTAGAGTATGAGCGCCTCAAGACACCCGCTATGAAACTTGGTGCTGCCTTCCAAAAAGTAAACTTCTTAAGAGATATCAAAAGTGATTATCAGGAGCGTGGCAGGGTGTATTTTCCTGGTGTTGCCTATGAGAGCTTTACTTGCGAGAAGAAAAAAGAGATCGAAGCGGAGATACAGGCTGATTTTGATGAAGCACTCTTAGGTATCCATGAGCTTCCCAAAGGAGCAAGAATGGGCGTATATCTTGCTTACAAATACTATCAACGTCTACTGTCAAAAATTAAAAAGTGTACCGCTGAAGATGTCAAAGAACGTCGCATCCGCGTACCTGACCTAAGTAAGATGGTGATCTTGGGATCTAGTGCGATCCGTTATAATCTCAAGACTTCATAGTCTCACTTTCGTAAATGTAAATTACCGGTACAACCAGTCTTCTCAAAACTCGTGTAAGGTCACTGTAGGCTGTTCTGGAGCCTCCTCAGCGAGCAACCATCTACAGAATATAATGGCTTCATCATATCCAGCTGTGCTTATCCAATTATGATCCATCTGTCGATGACTGAGATGTATCGTAAAAGATCCATCTTCATTAGCCTTCGCACTTTCCTTATTGATGGAGACAGGATACTCCTTATAGTGAGTAGACTGCATAAGAAAATTCCAAGTCTGAACTCCCCAGTAGCAGCACGGTGGAGAAGTAAAATGAATCTTTAAGTACTCGTTTTCTTTTAATCTAAATCTCCCAAAGCAATACGTATTATCCACCGTACCCCAGCCACCTTGATCGGCTTCAAAAGGGAAAGGTGGAAGGAAATCATTGAGCGGAAAATCCACAGGTAGGGGAGCTATCCATGTCATCTGCTCGAAGAAGGTAGACATCACTTTGATACGGCGAGCAAGCTCTTCATCTGATAGCGGAGTGGCCTTAGGCTGTGGAGTGATATTCTGGATATGAAGATCACTCTCCTTGCTATTAGGTCGATCGAAGAAGTACTCTCGACTAAACATATTAACCGCGTCACTTTCTAATCTGAATTCGTTAGGTCCTGAAGGATGAGGGGTGAGCTTGATGCTGAAGTTTCCATCAGCATCAAAAGTCATATCGTTGTGATTGATGTTGAGTATCACCCTGTCTACTATCTCACCGTCTGGTGATCCACCATATACACTGAAGGACAAATAACAACTTTCATATCTTCTACCACTGACTATATATTCTTGATCACCACGTAGTTGTGTGAAGTAGTAGACGGCATCTACATTATCTCCGAGGATCTTGTGATACCCATCCGATAGCAGCTTCCAGTCTGGGCGCAGAGGATCATTGACCAAGTAAAAATCTACAGCGCTTTTGAGCAGGTGAAAGATGTGCTGGTACCCATCCACCTTGCCTTGATCATCGACTACCTTATCGGGATTCAAAAAGCTAAATTCATCAACTCTTTCGATCACCTCTAGAAAGGACTTTAGTGCTTCTTTGCTTTTGTACATTTTCGGATTTTTATAGTGTGCTCAAGAACTCGGTGTAGTGAGCAAATGATGATTGGATGTCGGACTTCGAAAGCCCAAAATCATCGAGTGTGTATGTGTGTGCGCCATGTTTATCCTTAGGATTATTATCTAAGAACTGCTGCATGCGAGAAGTTGCTTCTGATGTAAGAGGTATATCGAAGTAGTCGTAGATCCTCCGTACCACTCCCATATGGTCAGATACAAAATCTTCAAATTTGATATCGATGATCTGTTCTTCTTTTTGCAACTCCTGTCTACTCTGCACGAATGAACTGAGATACTCACTCCATACTTTCTTTTGCTCCTTGCCTGTGCGGTGAGGTTCTTCATGGTCGCTATACAGAGACCGAACCGTTGATACCAGACTGGCAGCTGAAGGAACGACCTTTGCAGGATCTCTATGTGTCATGATTACACAAGCATCAGGATATACTTGATACAACTCTTTGAGGCGCATCAGGTGGATCGGAGTCTTCAGCAACCATCGCTTACTTGACACACCTCCAGAGCCCAGATACTGTATAAATCTCTTGTGCCATCTCATCGTAGAAAGCTGATCAGAACTTTCCGAGAACCACTTCAGATACGATGGGATGTAAAACTGTGCGATGGGTTGAAAAGAGTTAAAGTCCAAGGCATTGATGCCAAGACACTCTTGCGGGGCATCGGCTTCGAGGTAGTGTTTTTTCTTAAAGTCAGGCACCAGCTTGAACAACTGATCTAGCTCTTTCTTAACGTTGTTAAGTTGAGCATTATCATAGTAATCTTCGCTGTTAGGCACAGGATGAGGTATGAGGCACTCCCACGCGAGAGGAGATCGGTTGTTGGGATCTTCATTGAGCAGAGCATGGAGTATAGTAGTCCCAGTACGAGGCATGCCTATGATAAATATTGGCTTATTGATAGGAGTGTCCTCGATAGCTGGATGATGCGCCAGATGCTTCTCTACCTTGAAGCGACCAATGAGGGTACGCTCAAAGAGACTTTTTGCCGCCAGTCTCCCAAAAGAGTTGGCTTGTGCTTCTTCGTTGATAGCACGTACCAGTACCTCTACTCCTTCTTCTAGTTGGGCAAGGGATGCACCACTGTAACCAGCCTTTTGACTGGCCTTTAATAGCAGTTGACTCGCATCTAGTTTAAAGGGATCTACACCTATCTTGGATAGCAGTGCACCAGTCTTGTTGATAAACTTGAGTGTATGACTTCGTTGGACGAAGAGTTGCGTCTGCATGCTAGCCATACCTTACATAAGTTGCTTTAGCTTCCGTGCTACCCCTAGATCACCTTTGACTTTCAACTTGCCAGTTAAGGTCGCGATCATCGGTTTGATCTGCTTCTTTTGCAACTTGAGGTACGTATCAAGTCCCATCGTCACTGTACAGTCAGCATCGAGATCTTCGGTCTTCATGACATTATGATCTCCCGTCCCGTCGATGTACATATAGTCGCCATCTATGTTGAACTTGAGTGTCTTACCTATGGGGTCTATGAGTTTTATTTTTTCTGCGAGCTCTTGTCTTATGGTTTCGATGTTCATATATCTTGTGTTTTTTGATCGATAAAAAGTCTCGAGGACCATTAGTCACCGCAAGATATACATCATAGCAGCATGTGGAAGCATCTTCTTGATATTATGCACGAGAGCTCTGTATGATGACATGACTTTATAGATTTCGTATATCAAGGACGACAGGAGAACTAAAGACTATATGAGTTGGCACCCTATACCCAGGTACGGGGTCTGTTGATAGAGACTACCATACATTGTGCTTATATTAGTAGGACTGCTATGCCCAATATCAACATAATGATCATCGAAGACGAAGTGCTGGTCGCACTGGATCTGGAAGATAGAATCCAAGGCCTGGGGTATGACGTGGCGGCGGTAAGACATAACTCCGAGAAGGCGCTGGCTTATCTGGAGATACATACACCTGATCTCATCCTTTGTGATATCAATATCAAAGGTGAAAAAGATGGTATCGATATCGCTCAGCATGTGAAGGATACAGTTCGTATACCCCTCATATTTGTTACTGCACTTTCAGATAGGGGAACCTTGGAGCGGGCTAAAAAGACATTGCCTTATGGATATATCGTCAAGCCATTTTCTGATGGTGACTTACTATCAGCGATAGAGTTAGCCCTCTATAAACACAGCCTAGAGTTTGAAAGCCTGAAGCTTACGAAAGAAAGGATAAATCAGATTACACACTCACCCGTCACCGATAGAGAGTATGATATGCTCTCTGACCTCATCGAAGGCCTGACTAATGATCAGATAAGTAAGTCCCGACATATAAGCACGAGCACCGTGAAGTTTCACATCAACCATCTTTTAGAAAAGATGGAGGTGAAAAATCGAGCTGGAGCTTTACACAAGATTATAAAGCTACTGACGTAGCCCAAAGAAAATTAGAATGTACACAGTAATTAGATTAACATGATGTCACTTATATCTCGATCTCTTCGTATAACCTTAGTTATAGCTAGCTTATCCTTTATATCAGATGTATGCGCTCAGCAGGAGCAACTTATAGATAGCCTAGATCAAGCATATCATGCAGCAGACAGCATCAATGCCAAACAAATCATACTGAATCAACTCTGCAGATATACACAGCGCAGCCAACCAGTATTAGGGCGTAGATATGCAGAGATGTATGATTCTTTAGCTAAGCTAGAAACTAAACCTATCCCGCTGGGCAAGGGAGCTATCCTGATTGGATCTTCAGATTTTTATGAAGGAAAGTATGTGGATGCTACCAATAAATTTCTCGAAGGTCTCGAACACTTTATAGAGTCTAAGGACAGTGCATTCATCGGATCCGCTTATAATAATCTGGCAGCAGTGTGGATGGCAAGAAAAGACACCCTTGAAAGTATCGACTACTTTACGCAATCATATGAATACTACAAGAGCACAGGCAATCCCCGCAGACTGGCTATCCACAGCACTAATATGGCCCAACTCATGTATGCAGTAGGACAATATGATGACGCTAAGAAATATGCTTCGGAAGGTATCGACTATTACAAGGAGAGTGGAGCTTTTGGCGAAGCCGCCAGGCCTCTAGAAACCTTAGCTAATATCAGTTATGCGGAAGAAGACTATCGACAGACCATTACTTATGTCGATCAGGCCATAACTGGCTTAGATCCTGCTCGGAGCACACCTGCCTTGATCAGATTGCATATCAAGAAAGGTAACAGCCAGATGGAGCTAGGTCAGATTAGAACAGCCAAAAGCTCCTATGACAAGGCCGATCAACTTCTAGGAGATGGAAAATTCAAAGAAGAAGAATCCTATCTCAAGGCGATGACGGCCTATTATGAAAGAGTAGGTGATTGGGAAAAAGCATTTCAATCTTATCAAGGGTACATCGAGCGTCGAGATAGTAGCTTAAGCGTAACTCAAAACATAGAGATCGAAGAAATTACACAGAAGTATGAAAATGATAAGAAGACACAAGAGATAGAATTACTCAATACACAAAATGAACTCACCGAGACTAGACTTACCGCTGCCAGTAGACGTAATTATGGATTAGGAGCTGGACTTTTAGGGCTAGCGGGATTAGGATGGTGGATCTTTAGCCTTTATAAAAAAGGGGAAGAAAAAAATAAGATCATATCCCAAGCCCTTAGTGAAAAAGAGACCCTCCTTAAGGAGATCCATCATCGCGTCAAAAATAACTTGCAGTTTATATCATCTCTACTTCGCTTACAGACCAAGCATGTCTCTGATGATGTGGCCCTAGGTGCCTTGCAAGAAGGGCAGGATAGGGTGCAGTCGATGGCGCTGATACATCAAAATCTTTATCAAGAAGATAACCT
>CAYYBR010000212.1:0-7489 GCA_964470035.1 uncultured Saprospiraceae bacterium | reverse complement strand
TTACTATCCCTTTCCGCGCAATATACCGATGGCTGGCACCCAAGATCAGCCGGCGACACTTAGAGAGTTGAGATACTCTTCCCTAAGTGAGGCAAAAGAGAAGTTCTCCGGTGCTGTACAGCTCTTCAATAAGAACATGAAGGATGATGCTCGTCTCAGCGCCATCCATGGATACTTTGGTAAACTGTCTGGAGAAGAGTGGTTGGCGTTTCATATCAAACATGTGGAGCATCACTTGATGCAGTTTGACCAGCTCGCTTTTGATGAGAAAATACCAGTTCTAGAAAAAATGCTCTATAAACTTGGTAAAAATATCCAGGCAGATACTCCTGCAAAATTCGGGAAGATGAGTGCTCATCAAATGATCGAGCATCTGGGTATGGTCTTTTTACTGAGTACGGGTAAGTTTGATATTCCTTACAAGGGTACTGAAGAAGACGCAGTGACTTATCAGCAAAAATTTACTGTGTCTGACCTTCCATTTTCAGATGTATTTCCTCAGACTTCGCACGGTGACCCTCGGCCCACTCGTCATGCAGATATCGAAGACTCTAAAAAAGAATTACAGAAGACCTTCGCCAAGTATCTGGAGCACTGTGAAGGACATCCAGATGCCACTCAACCTCATTACTATCTTGGTGATATCTCAGTAGAATTGTGGCGCCAGTTACATGTCAAGCATGTACAACATCACTTGCGACAGTTTGGGATGGAAGTGTGAGAGTTAGTTGTGTTAGAAAAATGAAGATGATGGATAGCATGTATTTTAGAGGCGTATGAAGCTCGAAGAGAGAATAGATTTGTTAGATCAGCTATCGCGATATATCGCGACTGAGATAGACGGAGATCTTGCCCCAGTCATAACTAGATCTATAGTAGAAAATCCGTGGTATACCAAAGAAAGCGTGCGACATGCTCTACTATCTGTAAGCACCTATTATCTGGCAAAATCAAAGACTACCCAGTGGATCCAAGAAAGTGGCATTCATCTAGATGGAAAAAGTACGGAGGCCAAAAGGGTAGGACTTGTCCTCGCTGGCAACATACCCATGGTTGGATTGCATGACATACTTTGCGTATACACCTCTGGACATCACGCTGTCATTAAGTACTCCCACAAGGACAAGGTGTTGATACCTCACTTACTTGAGAAGCTTGCAGAGTGGGATGAGGAAGCACGATCATCATTTACGAAAGTGGAAAGACTTACTGACATCGATGCTGTTATCGCAACTGGAGGCAATACTGCGGCTACACACTTCAAGTCATACTTCGGTAAGTATCCGCATATCATCCGCAAGAATCGAAGCTCGATCGCCGTGCTACATGGTGACGAAACAACAGAAGAGCTCGCGACACTCGGTCAAGATGTTTTCACGTATTTTGGATTGGGGTGTAGAAATGTAAGTAAGGTCTATGTGCCGCAAGGTTATGTCTGGGATAAGTTTTATGAATCGATATATGACTTTGCTCATCTGATAGATCATCATAAGTATAAGAACAACTACGACTATACCCATGCTATCTACTTACTAGGCCAGCATCCTTTCTTGACAAACAACTTCTTGATCTTGAGGGAAGAAGAAGCGATAACTTCAAGGATCTCTTGTGTCCACTATCAATACTATGATGATCTGTCTGATGTCGATGCAGACATATCAAGGTTAGCGGGAGATATACAGTGCATAGCTTCTCATCGGCCTGTGGGTCATCACAATGTCATACCACTAGGTAGTTGCCAGCAGCCTGAACTTTGGGACTATGCCGATGGTGTAGATACCTTGGCATTTTTATCATCTCTATCATGACCAAGCAACAGAAAGCTAATCATATCGCTGAGATTTTGGAGGGATATTATCCAGAGACTCCTGTGCCACTCCATCATACAGATCCTTATACCTTACTGGTCGCGGTGCTTCTCTCAGCACAGTGTACTGACGAGAGAGTAAACAAAACCACACCAGCGCTATGGGCGCTAGCTGATAATCCCTACGATATGATGCGCGTATCTGTCGAGCAAATCAGAGAGATCATCAGACCATGTGGATTGTCTCCACGAAAGTCAAAAGCCATCAGTGTCTTGTCTCAGATGATAGTTGATGAACACGGAGGTAAGGTGCCGCAGGATTGGGAAGCTTTAGAAGCACTGCCAGGAGTAGGGCACAAGACAGCATCAGTGGTGATGTCTCAAGCATTTGGAGTACCTGCCTTTCCTGTTGATACGCATATCCATAGGTTAGCGTATAGGTGGTGTCTAAGCACCGGCAAGAATGTGGAGAGAACTGAACGCGATCTCAAGCGACTCTTTCCAGAAGAATTGTGGAACAAGCTACACCTCCAGATTATCTTCTTTGGCAGAGAATATTGTCCGGCGCGAGGACATGATATGACCTCTTGTCCTATCTGCAGTCTATATGGGAGAAAAAGCCTGATGGGCTAGTATCCGCTTCTCTCGCTAATAAGACATATAGATAAAATTATCATTTGTAGAGGCTTCTTTGCCAAATTATGCACCTCTGTACTTGAATTCAGCGATCATTGTATTCGTAGAATTCGTACTATATTTGTCTTTTCAAAATTTAATTTTGTGGCTTAGTAAGCCTCTCGTCGTCGTATTTAGCCAATAACAAGGTTGTAAACCCCAAACTGTTTCATGAAGAAGCTCTTTAATATTTTTGATTTTTCCCAAAAGGTGGACTACAAGCTGGAGGTCCTATCAGGGTTGACGGTAGCACTGGCTTTAGTACCTGAAGCCATAGCTTTTGCATTGATACCTGGGTTCTCTCCATTGACAGGGTTGTACGCCGCATTTGTGCTGTGTATCATAACTGCCATATTTGGTGGACGCCCAGGTATGATCTCTGGCGCTACAGGTGCCGTCGCTGTCATTTTTATCGGACTCATCGTTGAGCTGAAGGAAAAGGTGCCCGGTATCACGCCTGATGAGATACTTCACTACGTCTTTGCCACGGTGATCATAGCCGGTGTCATACAGATACTAGCTGGAGTGCTGCGACTAGGAAAATTCATTAGACTGGTCCCTCATCCTGTGATGTTTGGTTTTGTCAATGGACTCGCCATCATCATCTTCATGGCGCAGTTTCCTAACTTTTATAATCGACACACAGGTGCGCTATTGTCAGGCGGACCCTTTACGCTGATGCTTGGCTTCACACTGCTCACTATGCTGATCATCTGGGGACTACCTAAGTTAACCAAGGCCGTGCCTTCTTCATTAGTAGCCATACTAACAGTCTCTGCCATCGTCATCTTTGGCGGCATTGATACGATGACAGTGGCCGATACATTGTCAGAAGGTGAGACCATTAAAGGTGGGTTTCCTCCTTTGTCTATACCTTCTATCCCTATCAACATGACTTCTTTACTGATCATCCTGCCATATGCTTCGATTGTTGCAGGAGTTGGATTGATAGAGAGTTTGCTGACACTCAATATTATCGATGAAATAACTGATACAAGAGGTAATGGCAACAAGGAATGTTTGGCTCAAGGGGCGGCGAACATATTCTCAGGATTCTTATCTGGTATGGGAGGATGTGCTATGATCGGACAAAGCCTGATCAATACCTCATCAGGAGCAAGAGCTAGACTATCGGGTATCACCGCTGCTGTGATGTTACTCTTCTTTATCATGTTTGGCTCAAGTCTTATCGAGCAACTACCTATGGCAGCACTAGTGGGTTTGATGTTTATGGTGGCTATAGGCACCTTTGAGTGGGCAAGCTTTAAGACGTTCAAAAAGATGCCAACTTCGGATGTCATTGTTATGGTACTGGTAACCTTGATAACGGCTATCACGCACAATCTTGCAGTCGCTGTAGTGCTAGGAGTAATCATCTCGGCGTTAGCTTACTCTTGGGAGAATGCTGTACGCATAAGAGCCAGAAAAAGTATAGGTGATAATGGCGCTAAATACTACGAAATCTATGGTCCGTTGTTCTTTGGATCTACGACCACCTTTGCCACAAAATTTGATGTTCAGAATGACCCCGATGATGTGGTCATTGATTTTGCTGAAAGTAGGATTGCTGATATGTCAGCCATAGAGGCTGTGAATAAGATCACCCAACGATATGCAAAAGTAGGGAAGAGGGTGCACCTTAAACATTTGAGCAAAGACTCGGTTAAGCTTCTCTCTAAGGCAGAAGCTATCATCGATGTGAATGTTGTAGAAGATCCGCGGTATAAACTTCCTGTGGATAGTAAACTTCTACTTGCTAATAAGAACTGACATAACTCAATAGAAGAAAGAGAAGTTCAAGCCATAATTATATACCTCTATCTCGGGTTCTAGATCTCTTGAAAAAAAGAACTCAATGGAGGATTTTTTTGAGCTTAAAATTTCTAGACTGCTTTCTAGAAAGTTTCCATTGACCCTTCTAGAGTATGTCAAGTCAGCAAATAGCCGATCCGATAGTATGCCGAGTACGCTTGCTCTATAGGTGAGTTCGGTATCCTCAATAGAGTTGGATAAATTAAAGTTGGCCAAACCAATGTTGCCAGCAAGACCTACTTTTTCCCATATTTTTTCAATTGTATAGTTCAGCACACTAAAAGAGCTAGCTCTAAGAATATCGCCTTTTGTATCTGTCGGGATGCCATATTCGAAAGAAACGAGCGAGAATAAATCTTCCCTATTTCTGAAAGGCACAGAGTAGTTAGCGGTCAAGACGATGTTGCCTAATCCCACGTCACTTATCCTGCTAGTTGCATTGCCTCCTATGAATTCTTCTAATTCTAAAGAAGTACTAGTAAATGGTAATCTAATGCCAACTTCCAATCTATCTGTTAATCCATATTCGATCCATACGGGTACTCGACGATCAACAAAAGAGACATTCTCACTGAACACGATAGTGCCTTCATCATCTTCTTCACTGTATATAGATGATTCGTCAAATATCAATCCGCCTATAGATAATTTCAGTTGGTGTTTGTTGAGTGTATTCAAAAAGAAGTCACCAGGAGTCCTGGGCGCTACGTGTGATTCTTGTGCTAATTGTAAGTTATGTACGTCTCCTTCTAGGCCACTTTTGTAATTTAATCGATCCAGATCCCTCGGACCGAAGTAGCTGATGAACCCTTCTAGAGTAGCTTGCTTATTAACTCGAACGCGATGAGCAGGGCTGTGTACATAGCTAGCCAGCAATAGAAACTTACCGGCATTTCTTGCCGTGTTATAAAATTGTAGGCTGTATGCTGTCTCTTCCTTTGGGGCCGGTATATTATCGCCTTCTAATCCATAATATAGATCTTCTTTGGCAGCGCCATCGATGACTTGGAGCAAATCGGCATGTGCCAGTAACCTTTCTCCATTTTGGGTAACTATGATAAAATTGGGATTTTTACTGCGTGCATAGGATGCGATAGATTTAATGAGATCTACCATTTCTCGTTCTGCACTCGGACGAGTAGATTCAAAAAATTCGAAAGCATCTATTATGTCTAGATAAACACCGTCAAAACCTTGTTCTATGATTTTGTCAAGATATGCCTGTTGATTACCAAAGAGAACCGATTGCCAGTTGGGGTCCCAATATTGCACTTTATAATTACCGGGCCAATCCGGATTTTCTTCATCTAGCCAGGTAGGCGGGGATGTGTTCCATTCTTTTTTCCAATATGGCCGATATATTTCGGCTTCGCCTATGCTGAAGTAAGAAAGTAGCGTCCTATTTTCTCCGGAAGGTTTTTTCTTCATTATTTGCACTTCATCAGATGTGAAATGATCACTCCCTGTTCTCGAATAGTCTATGACTACAAGATCATATTCGGAACTCGCTACCTTCATGTGATCGATAGCTGTTAGCCAATATCCCCAATTAGAAAATTGTTGAGCATACGTGTTTGTTGCACTTAAAAGTAGGATCGTAGCGATTACTCTGGTCATGTAGATGATGTTTCTGATTTCATGCCTTTTACTCTAAATACCAAGGCCTCGAAAGTCTGGCCTTTGATTTTGGCAGGAGGAAGCTTTTCTATATCAAATAACTTCTGAACTCTCAAGAATGTAGATTGACTGATGATCACTTCACCCGCATTGGCGAGCCCACAAATTCTCGCCCCCTTATTAACTGTATTACCAAGAAGGGTGTAATTATTTCTGCTAGTTGTTCCTATTACTCCTCCTACTAAGATACCAGTGCATATGCCTATTCCAATATTTATATCTGGGAGATTAGAGTTTTTGTTTTTGATGTTTAGTTCATTGATTCTTGCTTGGATATCTAATGCTGATCTCACTGCCAATTCTGCGTCATTATCTAGCGGAGATGGACCTCCAAATACTGCGAAAATTTCATCCCCAATGAATTTTTCTATAACTCCTCCATTATCTTGGATGATAGGAACACTGAGATTCATGAGATTATTGATGTAGGCGATCGTATCTCGGGCTGCCATTGATTCTGTTAGATTAGTAAAGCCACGCACATCAGCAAACAAGACAGTCCCTTCAAATATTTCACCTTCTGGACTGATATCTTCACTAAGCAGTTTTTGGGCGATAACTGGTGACACAGAATTATTGAGTATTGATTTTATCTTTTCTTTTTCTTCAAGGTCTTCTGCCATTTTGTTAAAGGCTGATCCTATAGTGCCAATCTCATCTTTCCTATTGAACAGGATCCTTGTTCCTAGATTTCCCTTGGTGAGTCCCTCGATCGAGTGGACGATCTCATTGATAGGATTAGAAAGGTTTCTCGATATCAAAAAACTCAAAAGTCCCGATAGAAAAGCGCAAGGTATCAAGGTGTACAGAAGCGTCTTGTTCACCTGAGTATCGATGATATTATATGCACCGAGTGGAAGATCTATACCGATGATGGCGATAGGCTTTTCTTGTTTGTTATTGAGTGGTGCATAGGCGCTAATCCATACGCCATAGTCATCAGTGTAAGGATCTTTTAACGCCAGTCCCTGACCAGATTTGAAGATTGACCTTTTGATATCAAGATGTGCATAGTCTTTCTGCGATAGCGGAGGTGCGCTATCTGTGGACGGATCACCTGCGATAAGGAGTTGATCATCTACAAGCATGATTGTGTATACATTCTCCACGCCATCTCGGGCATATTGGACCCTTATCTCCCTGAGGGTGCTATCTATCGATGACTTCAAGCTCAGTTTATCTATTTGGGGATCTAAAAGACGCTTATAAGAGTTAGTCTGGACAGTATCTTTGCTGATGTAGGCTGCAGCCTCCGTTGCAATACGAAAGGCTTCTTCTGATATACCACGTACTACTGCATCTTTTGTATTCATTGAAAAGATGACATTGGTGAGTATGATTACTACAGTAGTTATGGCAAGAATGCCAAGAAAGATCTTGTGGGATAGTTTCATTTACTAGGTCGATACATGTCAGGCGCAAAATACCTCGAACAAACCTGCTAGGAAATATATGGATTCATACATTCTTAAGTGATCTACTGGATGGATTCATATAGTTTAAAGCCCTCTCTATATT
>CAYYBR010000211.1:0-7489 GCA_964470035.1 uncultured Saprospiraceae bacterium | reverse complement strand
TGATATATTTGTGATTCAAGGCTGTATCCCAAATTGATGGGATACAGCCTTTTTTTTATCAAACGAAAATCTAAATAGAATGTGGAAAGAATTTAAGGAATTCATATTTACTGGCAATGTGATCGACTTTGCTATTGCGGTGATCTTAGCGGGTGCTGTTGGCTTGGTAGTTAATGGTTTTGTTGCTGACATCGTTATGCCAATAGTTGGGCACTTCTCTGGAGGTCTTGATTTTGCGGATATGATGACTCCACTAGGAGATGCTGTGAATGAAGATGGTACTCCTGCTAACGCAATAAGATGGGGTAAGTGGATTAATTCAATTATCAACTTATTAACTGTGGGTATGGTATTGTTCTGGTTGGCAAAAGCTAAAATCAGATTTATGGGTGCTGCACCAGATCCAGGACCAACTGCAGATCAGGCTCTCTTGACAGAGATTAGAGATGCTGTCAGCAAATAATCTTTAGGATATAATATCTCAAAAGCAGTGAAGGCTCATACATATCGTGTGAGCCTTTCTTTTTTTTAGATGTGTATTTCTTGCCCTTCGGCGGGGATATATACTTTCTTGAAACCACCTTCGCCCAGATACTCAGAAAACTCCTGCTGAGTATCATGTTCACCATGTACGAGAAAGAGTTTCTTGACACTTTTCTTCAGATGCTTGATAGATGCGAGCATTTCTTTTCTATCTCCATGAGCGGAGAAAGAGTCCATTGATTTAATCGAAGCTTTCACCTCTAAGGTGTCACCCATGACCTTTAGGTTAGTTGCACCTGCCTTTAGGATTCCTCCAGCTGTCTGTGGCGAGCAGTAGCCGACCATCAAAAAAGTACTCTTTGGATCTTCTAGATTATGATAAAGATGATGCCGTATTCTACCAGCATTCATCATACCTGAGGCACTGATGATAACCATCGGCTCTTTAGAGAAGTTAAGTTCTTTTGATTTTTCGACACTCCTTACATATTCGAGTTTATTGAAACCAAAGGGGTTATCATCTTGCAGCATGTATTCATGAAGCGCATTGTCGAAGCACTCAGGATGAGAGCCATATATTTCAGTAGCATTCACCGCAAGAGGGCTATCTACATAGATCGGTATCTTAGGAAGTGCTCCACTTAACTCGAGTTGATCGAGCATATATACGATCTCTTGTGTTCTACCTATGCTAAAAGCCGGTATGATCATCTTCCCTCTTTTTTCGACACAAGTCTCCTTCATCACATCAAGCAGCAGAGAAGTCTGCTGTGGTTTAGATTCATGCTCTTTATCTCCATATGTCGATTCGCATATTAAGTAATCACACTTAGGCATAGACTGTGGATCTCGAAGTATCGGCCTATCAGGTCTGCCTATATCTCCTGTGAATCCAAGTGTTATGTTTCGAGATCCGTCTTGTATGCGAAGTGATACGCTAGCTGATCCAAGTATATGTCCCTGATCTTTAAACAAGACTTCGATATATTCTGATATCCGATGCCATCTGTTGTAAGAGTATCCATTAAACAGTTTCATTGTTTCAGATACATCTTCTGGGTCGTAAAGAGGCTCTATGAGCTGAGCCTTGTACTTCTTCTTACGCGCTTTCTTTTTCTTCTTCTTTTCTAGCTCTCTTTTATTGTGAAACTCTGCATCTCTTTCTTGGATTTTAGCACTATCAAGAAGCATAATGCCACACAGACTACGTGTTGCATGAGTGGCATGAATACAACCTTTGAACCCCGCTTTCACAAGACCGGGTACTCTTCCTGTATGATCTATATGTGCGTGAGAAAGTATCAGGCAATCTATTGTGGCTGGATCAAAGTGCCAGTGCCGATTAGAGACGAGATCAGTCTTTCTGTTGCCTTGAAATAATCCGCAGTCAAGCAAGACTCTATATCCATTTTCTAAAGTGATAAGGTGACTGCTTCCTGTGACATTTCGAGCGGCACCACAAAATTGTATGATCATCTAATTGATTATAATTACAAGAGCACACCTGAGAAGTGTGTTATTTAATACACCGCCGAAGATAATGACTAAAGATGACGCAATTATTTCCTGAGTTCTCATCATGCTTGATTATGCCGTTAGGGGTATATACTCGACGATGGAAGCATTATCTTGATGAAGATAGAGCTTACTCACTCTGATGATGTCTTCTATGGTGACGCGATTGTAATGATCTTCTTGTTCATTGATTTGGTCGAGCATATTGATATGCTCAAAGTAAGCAAGCGAAGCCGCTTTGTTAAGTATGCTTATATCATGCATGGCGATACTCGAGAGTGCTTTGTTCTTTACTTTTTGGAGTTCTCGCCCAGAGGGTGGAGCAGATTGAATCTCGTTAAGCTCTTGCCATATGCTTGCGAGACTTTCTTTTGAAGAAACACCCTGGTATGGTTTTCCTTCTATTATGATAAGTCCTGGATCCACACTTCCTGATATGTAGCAGTCCACAGAAGAGAATATTTTCTTTTCTCTAACTAGGCTTTT
Source organism: uncultured Saprospiraceae bacterium (assembly GCA_964470035.1). Taxonomy (GTDB): domain Bacteria; phylum Bacteroidota; class Bacteroidia; order Chitinophagales; family Saprospiraceae; genus JAJRXG01. The sequence continues at coordinate 5,005 of CAYYBR010000211.1, read as the reverse complement.
GTGTAGTCTGGATGATTTTCCATTAGAAAGAATGTCTGTTAAAAGGTCACAGGCATAATAATCTTCATCCGCCCTTCCTGGCATATGACAACCTATCAAGAACATAGGTGCGGGGACGCTGCCTTCGACCAGTTTGTATCTTACCTTCAGTTGAAGTTCCTCTTGCGGAAGACTTTCTGAAGAGATTGGATATCCATTGATATTACCAAACCATTTTCTAACAAGAGCAAAAACTTCATCGTGAGCCATAGGCCCACTTATAGTAAGTATAGCATTAGCTGGATTATAGTAACGGTCATAGAATGATTGGATGTCTTGAAGAGAAGCCGACTCTATGTGGGATATATCTAGACCTATCGTTGGCCACTTGTATGGATGCTTTTCATATGCCAAAGCACTTAGGTGGTGCCAGTTATCGCCATAAGGCTTATTGAGACATACTTCTTTAAACTCTTCGATCACAACTTTCTTTTGAAGATCAAGGGATTGTTGATTTATCGAAAGCTGTGACATGCGATCTGCTTCAAGCCAGAGAGCAGTCTCTATGTTATATGCAGGGACTAGCTCGTAGTAGTTGGTATAATCATTATTAGTAAAGGCATTATTTTCTCCTCCTGCTAACTGTAGAGGACTATCAAAATCAGGAGCATTCATGCTACCCTCAAACATGAGATGTTCGAACAGATGAGCAACCCCAGTCTTACCAGGGTCTTCATTGCGAGATCCGACCTTATAAAGGACATTGACAGCGGCTAGAGTAGTACTCTTGTCTTGCTCAACTATGACCGTGAGGCCATTATCTAAAATCTGTTTTTGATATTTAATCATATGCCTCCTTCCAAGAATCAAAGTTAGAACGAGATATCTCCATATCAGTTGACAACATGTTTTCTTTTAAGATATCCCAGTAGTCGTTTTTCTCCACTAAGGAGGAACCCATAGTTCTCATATGATCCGTATCCTGCTGGCAGTCGATGAGCTTGCAACCAAGATGGTCCAGATATCTTGCTAGCCAGACAAGTCCGACTTTGGATGCATTTGGTACCAAGGTAAACATAGACTCTCCGCAGAAGATCTTTCCACATACAACTCCATATAAACCCCCAACTATCTTCCCTTCACTCCATACTTCTAAACTATGGGCGGCACCTTCTAGGTGAAGATGCATATATGCATCTTGTATCTCTTCAGTTATCCATGTTCCTTCTTGACCTGTCCTATGGACTTCTTTGCATCCCGTCATAACTTGTTCAAAAGCTACATCCATAGTAATCGTCCAAGGTTTACGAAGCGTACTTCGCATGCTTTTTGAGACCTTCACCTTGTTCGGATATATGACAGGACGCGGATGAGTGAACCACCACAGGATAGGGGATTGGTTATACCACGGAAATATGCCCATCTGATAAGCTAGAGCTAGTCTCTCAGCCGAGAGCGACCCACCTACGGCCAATAGCCCATCTTCGTCCGCTGACAAAGGATGGGGAAAAAGTAACATGTGATTATTGTTTCTCCTGATAAGTTTCGATCACTGCTGATAGACCTCTATCGATAAGAGCGTCTTTGAGTGGCTTGAGTTCTGGATATGGACCTGTCTTGACAGTGGCCTTACCCTTAAAGTGCACGATAAGAGAGAGTTGCTCTGATTGTTCGAATGTATGATTACAAACCTCGATAAAGCACTTTATTACCCAATCGAAGGTATTGAAGTCGTCATTGAATACGATGAGCTCAGACTTATCTATGATTTCGACTTCTTCGAGCAGTAATTCTTCTTGATGATCGTAGTTCATGGACATACTAAAAATGTTAAGGGACGTCAAAGTTATGACTCTAGCGCTTTTTTGATGTTATCAAAGTTAGGAATCTGTCCTGCGTCTTCCAAAATTTCTGCGTATTTGATCATTCCTTCTGGACTAATAACAAAAGCAGACCTTTTTGAGACGCCCTTCATGCCTAAGACAAAATCTTCATACAAAGATCCATAGGCTCTCGAAACTTCCTTATTAAAATCGCTGAGTAGGGGGAAATTATAATTCTGAGCTGCTTTAAACTGCTCAAGTGTAAAGAGACTGTCTACAGAAACTGCAAGTATCTGAGCATTCAACTCATCATATGCCTTGAGGTCATCTCTGACACCACAAAGTTCCTTTGTACACACTCCTGTGAATGCAAGAGGGAAGAAAAGTAGTACAACGTTTTTGCCTGAGTAGTCTTTAAGACTCTTCTCTGCTTTATCCGTAGCCCTAAGAGTGAACTCCGGAGCTTTGTCTCCTATACTTAATCTCGTCATACCCATTTACTTTTTACCAGTCTTAAAGACTAGGCATTATACACGGCGCAAAAGTAAATTAAAAAGCGCTGGACTATGTCAGAAATATCTTCAATTGTAAGTCTTTTTTCATTTCTTCCCTCCATCGAAAAGCAAAAGGCATATATCTACCTCCATTTCTCAGTGATTTGCTGGAGTTTTACCGCCATCCTGGGCGCACTTATAGACCTATCTGCTTATTCATTAGTATGGTGGAGAGTCTTACTTGCGTCCCTTATTTTACTTTTCTTACCTCGACTATGGCGCATAGTTAGAGATATGGGCTGGTCTATGATAAGGTCATACTCCAGGATCGGAGTATTGATCGCTCTTCATTGGGTGTGCTTTTATGCCTCTATAAAGCTTGGCAATGCTTCCATCGCCCTAATCACACTGGCGACAACTTCACTATTTACTGCTATCATGGAGCCCTATCTTCTTGATGAAAATTACAAGTGGAAAGATGTCTTCTTGGGAGTCTTAGTTATACCTGCGATGATGTTAGCTATCTCTGACTTCGATCAAGACAAGACTCTTGCCTTCATAGTCGGCATAGCGAGTGCATTCTTGCTAGCCTATCTTACGATATGTAATAGGAGATTAATCCATAACAGTACGCCCCTTTCTATCACACTGATAGAAATGTCCAGCGCTTTGGTCTTTTTGACTTGCATCAGCCCGATTTTATATTTTACTACAGACCTAAGAGCCATAGTGCCAGTCGGTCTTGATTGGGTCTACCTATTGATACTGACCATAGGATGTACGATCGTGCCGTATATGCTTCATTTGCGCGCACTCAAAGAGGTATCCGCTTTTACAATTAACCTCATACTTAATCTAGAACCCGTTTATGGTATTCTTCTAGCGATTGTCATTTTAAACGACCAAAAAGAGTTTGAATTAAGCTTCTATGTCGGGGTCCTCGTGATTGTGACAATTGTTGTGATTCATCCTTTTTTATCAAAGGGACGAGGACAATCAAAAGACATTGATGAGGCTCATTAGTTGCTTTGTGACGGGACCAACCATTCCATTTTTTATAGTCATATCACCTATACCGACGATAGGCAAGACTCCTTTAGTTGTGCTCGTTATGAATGCCTCAGTAGCATGACTCAGCATATCTATGTGGATATCAGTCTCAGTTATAGGAAGCGGCAGACCCTTTTGAGTAAGTACTCTGTGCCGAGTTATACCCTCGAGTATATTTTTTGCAGGAGTCTTAATTTCATCATTTACTACCAGAAAAAAATTACATCTAGAACACTCTGTTATCAGACTATCACGGTGAAACAATACATCTATAAATCCACCTTTTTTCATCTCTTCAGATAGAGCGGCCGAAAACAGATAGTTGGTAGTCTTCACCTGAGGTATATCTCTTTGATATTGATGTATAGAGAGTTTAGCTCCACTTTCGTAAATACTTATCGGGAGTTGTTCATATGTGGAGCCAACTATGAGCGTCTTACTAGCACCTTGCGGCATATAGCCGTTGAGCGAATCTCCAGCTGAGATGATAATTTTAAAATAGGCATCTCGCACTTCATTTTTGTGGAGTAGGGCGCTGATGATAGTATCCCAATCAGATTTGCATTCTGCTACCTTAATATTTACGTCAGTGGCCGACTTATAAAGTCTTTTGAGATAGAGGTTCATCCATGGATTCTGTCCATCTCTGATTTTTAAAAAATCAAATATGCTATACCCCCTGTGTATACCTAGGTCAAGTGGAGAGATACTGATCTCATCTAGCTTATGATACGCGCCATCGTAATAACCTATAGGAAGTAACATGAGACTGAATATAAAAAAAGGGCCGGAAATACCGACCCTATATAATAGACCAACCAACCCAAGTTTAAGTCTTCACTACCATGATTTTAAAACATCGTAGTCTATCTCTGATTTGCGAAGTGTTATAGATTCAGGCTGAAAGTTGATGTCTCCTTTAGACCAAATGCCAGCTGTTCCATTGAGGATAATATATCCTCCTACTTCTTCCATATTTAACTTCGTAACACACTCAGCGACCCAACGATCACCTATTTTCTGACCGAAAAACTGAAGATTTTTGTCATCCTTGTCTATCAAATTAAAATAACCTCGGACGAGATTACCATAATAGAACATTTTGATTTTTACTCTTTCTGAGCCTGAGCCAATCTGGCGCACGCCCGCCCTGGTGACTATGGAGTCAAAAGTGATGTTCTTCTCCACAAACAGTGGACTTTCTTCATCAACCTGAGCTAAAAGAGCATTGATTTCTTCGGGTGTTATGCTTGTCAAATTACTGTCTCCGCATCCGGAGCAGCAAAGCCACAAGACAACTGACCACATCAGTATCCGTAACTCCATGGGTCAAATATATAAATAATTTATATATATAAAAATTTATAATATAAAAATATACACCTTCGTGAGCAAGCGTACTTCTTGAACGAAAAGATATTATATATTATAACTTTCTCTTATATTTGATTAGTTGAGTCATATGAATGCCTCATACCTAGCGTACCGCGATAGTTATAATATTCATAATATGGGTGTCACATGAAGATTTTGGCGTCCTATATGCAGACTACTATTTTAGATATGAAAAAGGTCTTTACACTTATTTTGTGCGGTCTAGTATTTACTCTCGGAGCTCAATACAATACTGACGTACGGGTATCTCCTTCTACAGATAAT
>CAYYBR010000210.1:0-7536 GCA_964470035.1 uncultured Saprospiraceae bacterium | reverse complement strand
ATGTCATGTATACGATCCTTGATGAGATGAGTGACATGCTCTGGATAAGAAGGAGCACCTATAGTAGCTATGGCCTTTATCGATGCTATCTGGGCACCAGCAAATATGGAAGCTGCTCCTCCTAGACTATGCCCTATTAAGATTGTCGGTGACTGGTAGTGTTCAGTGAGGTAATTAGAAGCGCTGACGATATCATCTACATTAGAACTAAAGTTAGTTTCGGCAAAATCTCCTTCGCTTTCACCAAGTCCTGTAAAATCAAATCTTAAGACAGCAATACCATTAGCAGTTAAAGCTCGTGCGATGTGTCTAGCAGACTTAAAGTTTTTACTTCCTGTAAATACATGAGCGAAGATGGCAAAGGGATGTGGACCTACCGATAGCGGGAGATCGATACGAGCTGACAAGGTATCTCCATTTGCGTTTTCAAATGATATTCTTTCACTAGGCATCTATTACAATTTTTGAACTATCATTAAACGCTAAATCTACATATTTGCTTAAAATTAATCTCAGCATATGTCAAAAGATAGATTTAAGAAGTCTATGACCTGGGAGGAACTTCAGTCTTTGGGTGATCCTTCAAAGGTCCCTGACCCTTCTCCACAGCAAAACATTCCTATGAAAAAGTCTAAATCTAAATCTGATCCAGTAAGAGTATATGTAGAGCGAAAAGGTCGTGGAGGAAAAACAGTCACATTGATAAAAGGACTCTCACTTGCTGCGCCCCAGTTGGATGACCTCTGTAAGAAGTTAAAAGCGAAGTGTGGTGTCGGAGGTAAAAGGGAAGGCCGAGAGATCATGATACAGGGAGACCAACGCAAAAAAGTCATAGAAGCCATGATAAAAGAAGGCTACACAGACGTCAAAAATGCCGGCGCTTAAGGCCATTAAAATTTTCCTAATCTCCTTATGTGTGGACGCGCCCTGCGTCTAAAGATCGTATTTTTAGTGATGATGCACTTTCGTAAATACTTGCTTTATGTCGCAGCTGGACTATTCTTTATAGCGTCTTGTAGTACCCAGAGAGATGGCCAAATCTATCAGAATATAGATGAGGCAGAGATACAGGCAGGTCTTGTCGGGGATGAGGACTTTGAATTAGAAGCTGCCTACGTAGGAGCCATCGGTCACTCTTTTGTCTATGAGTGCTATATCAAGAACCATAGTGATGTTGCTATCGTAGTTGATAAATCTAACTTTTATATGGAACATGGTGAAGGACAAGTCATATTTCCTTCTGAAGGATCAGCGATCGCAGAGTTTCTAAGAAAAGAGAAATCCCGCTTAAAAAAAGAAAAGAAAGCTAATACAGCACTGGGTATCTTGAATGTTGGTCTATCTGCTCTTGCAGGCGCTTCTACTGGCGTATCCGTCGGCGAATCATTACTTTTTAGTGCCGAACCGATATTCTACATTTTTGATGATAGGAGATGGTATAACAAAGGCATCGAATCTATGGAAGATGAGATTATATATGTGCAAGAAGCCCAGTTCGATCACAACATCATCCAACCTGGAGAAGCCATAGTTAGGGATCTTTTGTTTGCAACCAGTAAAGTCAAGACTGACGTTACTCTTCATTATTCGCATGACGAAGAGCCATACTCCGTGACATTCCCAAAGAAGATATTCCGATAGCATTCTTGATCGAGGATTCTCTGACCGATATGGACAGACTTCTACTTTAGGAGCGTATTTTTACCTATTATTGGGCCATTCAGAAGCGAGGCTAGCTATTGTCTCGTTCAGCATAAGATAAAGTGATATGTTATACGCCGTTGTTGCCTGTTTTATCATTGGGTATTTAGTTATAGTATTTGAGCATCCTCTCAAGTTAGATAAGACGGTTCCTGCACTTATCATGGGTGCACTTTGTTGGGCGTTTATATCTCTAGGGCATCTAGACCTTTATGATCATCACGGACATGCATTGCATGGACATGGAGATTACTCAGATGATCTTATAAGCGTCCTTCTTCACCATATCGGTAAGACTGCTGAGATTTTGATATTCCTCATAGGAGCTATGACGATAGTGGAGCTTATAGATCTCCACAAGGGATTTTCTGTGATTACTAATCGCATCACCACAAGAAGTAAAAAGAAGATGCTATGGATGATCTGTATCCTAGCCTTTTTCTTATCAGCGACATTAGACAATCTCGCCTCTACTATCGTCCTTGTATCGCTACTTAGGCGATTGGTGCCCGAAAGAGAAGAGAGGCTTTGGTTTGTATCATTAGGAGTCATAGCAGCGAATGCGGGAGGAGCTTGGTCACCGATAGGTGATGTAACTACTACGATGCTTTGGATAGGAGAAAAAGTTACTACACCGGGTTTGATAGTCAATCTCATCGTCCCATCATTTGTTTGTTTGGCAGTGCCAACCTTTGTAGCTAGCCTCTTGCCGGCATTCAAAGGGTCCATAGACCTCACTTCTCGGGATAAAGAAAGAGAGGCTGAAAAAAATAGTGTCTTGAGCAGTAAGTTGATGCTTACCGTTGGTATCATGGCCTTGATATCTGTGCCCATCTTCAAGTCGATCACTCACCTGCCACCATATATAGGTATGATGTTAGCCCTTGGTATCGTTTGGCTAGTATCCGAATATATACACCCAGAGGAAGATTTTAGCGAATCAAAAAAGCATCTATATAGTGCTCATACTGCATTATCAAGGATAGAGATGTCGAGTATCCTTTTCTTTTTAGGTATCCTGATGGCTGTTGGATCTTTAGAATCTCTAGGTATCCTGGCCAACTTAGCAGCTAAACTTGATGCAGCTATACCGACCCAAGAAATCGTGGTCATGCTTTTAGGCGTCTTCTCAGCTATCATCGATAATGTCCCACTAGTAGCAGCCTCGATGGGGATGTATGATTTTGTTGTCGATGATAAAATGTGGCATTTTATAGCATACGCTGCAGGTACTGGAGGAAGTATGTTGATCATAGGTTCTGCCGCAGGAGTTGCAGCTATGGGTATGGAGCGCATCGACTTTATCTGGTACCTCAAAAAGATTGCTTGGTTAGCAGCTTTGGGATTTGTAGCTGGTGCTATTGTGTTCTTAGTTATGTATTCATTGATACATGGCTAATGCATGGCGTATGACCAATATACGGCTGATCGTATTACTAACATCTTAGAAGATAAAAAGACTCCTTTCGTATCAAAAAAGATGATGGGTGGTCTTTGTTTTATGGTGGATGGTAAGATGGCTTGTTGGATACACTATGATAAAAAAAGGAAGACAGACCTCTTGATGGCGCGCGTTGGTCAAGAGAATTATCTCGACTTACTTGAAAGAGACCACTCGCTGCCCATGGATTTTACTGGTCGTGCCATGAAGGGATATGTATTTGTAAAACCAGAAGGGTATGATAGTAGCGAAGACCTAGAGTTTTGGATGGCGAGGGTGTTAGAATTTAACCCATTTGCGAAAGCGAGTAAGAAAAAATAGGGTTTTTACCCCTAGTTCTTGCAGCGGTGACTAGATTTGAACCGTTGATATATAGGAGAATGACAGTTTTCTATCAGGCTCTTTTTTGAAATCACTATGTTACTATTTGCAGTCAGCTATCTATGATTTTCTATCGTGCTATGATTTCCTCCGACTTAAGACCATCTACTATTATGAAATACTCACTGATGCGAAGTGTACTAATTGTTTTGTTTTTCGCTCTTATCCATAATCAAATATCAGGACAAGAAACTGAAAGACTTAGATCTAGTTCTTACGATGATCTTCCTCTTGAGGAAGTGCTAACTTCTCTCGAGACTCTTTACGATGTAGATATCTACTATAGGCCCTCGACAGAGCTCGGCAAGAATGTATCGATCACCTTTGAAGATATGCCGATAGAACAGGTCTTAGAGGATCTGCTAGGAGCATCAACATTATCATATATACCATATAGAGATTATGCCTATGTCTTAGCACCGCGATCAGTCATAGATAGATCATATAGTTCAGACTTCTACACTGCTTTAGAGAGTAGCATCACTGATGAAGGAGATGACGAAGAAAAATTAATTATTGGTGATATAGAGAGCCTAGACCCTAGTGGACTTGCCACCATCCGTGGTGTTGTCCTTGATGCGCAGACTGAGGAAGCGGTGATAGGAGCAACCATACAAATCGAAGAACTCAGCAATGGTACAACGAGTGATGTAGATGGTAGCTACCAACTTGACAATGTGCCCGCTGGACAGCACGAAGTGAAGATTGGGTATATCGGCTATACAGACATGTATCAGATAATAGATCTCCGTAGTAGTGGCAACTTCGATGTCAATCTCAACAAGTCAGATATCCAGCTGAGTGAGGTAACGATAAGGGCACGAGCTGCAGATGCGTCTGTGAATCAAGCACAGATAGGTGTTGCTACCATGAGTGTCAAAGACATAAAAAAGCTGCCAACCTTCTTAGGAGAAGTAGATGTGATTAAGAGTTTCCTTCTTCAACCTGGTGTGAGCACCGTAGGTGAAGGAGCTTCTGGGTTTAACGTAAGAGGGGGTAATGTCGATCAAAACTTGATACTACAGGATGAGACCATCCTCTTCAACTCCTCTCATGCGCTTGGCTTTTTCTCGACATTTAATTCAGACTTGATAAGAAAGGTAGATCTCTATAAGGCCAATGTGCCAGCACAATTTGGTGGTCGACTCGTATCGGTCTTGGATGTAGAAATGAGAGATGGGGACTATGAAAGGTTCAGATTGAAAGCAGGGATCGGTCCTATATCCAGTAAGATCGCAGCAGAAGGTCCTATCGTTAAAGATAAGGTGGCTTTTGTTGGGGGCTTTAGATCTTCCTATACCGACTGGTTACTTGGACAGATAAGTAATCCGGAAGTCCAAAGGAGTTCATCGTTCTTTTATGATGGTAACCTAAGGATCACTGCGAAGCCTTCGGATAACCACACCTTTATATTTTCTGGGTATGTATCCCAAGATGATTTTGCTTTTAATGAGGAATTTGGATTTGATTATGGAACGAGATCGGGAGAGCTCACATATAGAGCTCTACTGAATGATAAAATGATCAACACTTTTTCTGCTGTGGTCAGTGACTATGAGTCAAGCCAATTAGACTTAGATGGATTTGATGGTGCACAGATAGACAACAATGTCTCTTACGTCAAGCTAAAGAACAACTTCAAAGTTGTCCCAAGAGAAGGATTAGAGTTAAATCTCGGAGTGTCATCTATCCAATACAATGTAGATCCTGGCATCCGAACTCCGATAGGTGAAAGCTCTGTGATAAGGCCGATAACCATCGAAGAAGAAAGAGGAAGAGAGAGTGCTGCCTATGCGGATCTATCTTATGCGATTACAGATGCGTTGCAGGTGACAGGTGGAGCTCGATTTTCATTATACCAGTTTCTTGGACCACATAACGAGTTTCAATATGAAGATCCACTTAATCCAACTAACCAAAATATCGGAGAGTCTATTCTAAAGACAGGGACGGTGGCATCTTTTAATAATATAGAGCCGAGAGTCTCGCTCAGATATACTCTTGGCAATAACTCAAGTGTAAAAGCTGGTTATAGTCGGACCGCGCAATACATCAATCAGATTTTTAACACCGATAGCCCGACACCTTCTAGTCAGTGGCAACTGTCGACTAGATATATCACTCCACCAACTTCTCAAAATGTATCTATAGGATACTTCAAGAACTTCAGCGAGAATACATGGGAAACTAGTTTGGAATTTTATGGTCGAAGGATAGATGATCTTTTTGACTATATAGATTTTGCCACGCTCTTAATCAATGATCACCTAGAAACAGATCTTTTAGTCGGAGAGGGAAGAGCCTTTGGCGCAGAGTTAAGTATCAAGAAAAACGCAGGAGCGCTAACAGGTTGGTTGGCATATACCTACTCGCGATCTGAAAGAAGGGTAGATGGTATAAATGATGGGGAGTGGTACTTGAGTAATTTTGACAAGACCCATGATGCGTCACTTATCCTCAACTATAATCCCAATCAACGTAACACTCTTACGATGAATGTTTCCTATAGCACAGGTCGTCCGACCACACCTCCTTTAGGTAATATCATCACTCCTGACAACATAGTCATACCATTGTTTTCAGAGCGTAACTCTAGTAGGATACCAGATTTCTTCAGAGTCGATCTGTCTTATACGATCGGTCAGAGTTATAAGAAAGAACAATCCTTTAGGACTAGTTGGACTCTGGCTGTCTTTAACGTGCTAGGTAGAAGAAATCCATTTTCAGTTTTCTTTACTCGAGCACCATTTGAAAGAGTACAGGCCAATCGATTGGCGATCATCGGGGCAGCATTTCCATCACTTACCGTAAATATAGAGTTGCAGTAATGACAGACTTCCGGACATATATGGTTGTTGTCCTGTTCGCGCTAGGTACTATAGCGTGCTTGGATCCCATAGAGTTCGAGGTAGCTTCAGATTTTTCTGATTCACTAGTTGTGCAGGGAAAAATTATAAAAGGAGATCCTTCTTTCATTGAAGTTTCCATCAATAATCTCTTTGACTTTTCTGCAGAATCTAGACAGCCAATCGATGTCAGACGTGTTGATATACGTGATGATATGGGGCGGAGCATGGAAATCAATCCTTTTACACCGGGCTCGTATTTTCAGGAGTTAGATGCAGATTCTCCTCTTATACCTGAAGTGGGCAGATCTTATCAGATAACTGTCGAAAGAAATAATGGTGATGTAATCGAATCAAGCCTTGAATTACTCCCCTCAAACCGACCTCCACGTGAATTAAATATCGGCACTGTAAGTAGAGTTTTCTTAAGTGATATAACTGGAGACTTGGCTACAGAGGAATTAATCAGTTTATCTATAGATACCGAAGCAGATATAGAAAACGATGGTGGTTTACTATGGGATGTGAGAAGTAGATTTAGAGTGACGGATTCTGGGCTTGCAGATGGTATGTTTAGGACGTGCTATCTCAATAGAAAGACAAGTGTCAATGATATACATGTCTTGGATCCTGATATGTTTTCTTCTGGTGTTATTAACGATGTAGAACTACTGAGCATACCTGTCAGTTCTTTATTTTTCGAAGGATATTATTTTGAAGTGATGCAGTATGGTTTAACACCTTCTGCCTTTGCATATTGGAGAGGAGTTGACATATTATCTGAAAGAGAAGGTCAACCATTTGATGTTCCTGTAGGTGAAGTTGAGTCCAACTTAATTAATACTACAAATCCAAACAGAGAGGTATTTGGTTACTTTTTTGCTGCAGAAGAACAGATCATCCGCAAGCGCATAGAAAGAGAGTTTTTTGAGGGCGTTTTACCTCATTGTCCACAACCCAGAGCGGAGTGTCAGGCCGAAGGTATCATTATAGCAGTGGGATGTAGGTGTGGGCTTTGTTGTGATTGTAGAGATGAAGCAGGTTCGACTGAGATAAAACCCGACTTTTTTGAAGGATTTGATTAATGAAGAATTTTAATACTTGAACAATGTCGATTAAGCTTTATGAAGATTAGAATAAAATTATTATCTCTGATTATAAGCGCTG
>CAYYBR010000209.1:0-7584 GCA_964470035.1 uncultured Saprospiraceae bacterium | reverse complement strand
TGGACATCAGTGAGACAGCAGATGCAAGTGCATTGATAGCAGAGTTTTTAGATGGCGCCACAGCTACGGACAATTGTGATAGCGATCCAGTGATCACAGTAGAAGGAGCGGAAGGATTGGATGTATGTTCAGCAAGTGTGACGACGATCACCTGGACGGCCGTAGATCATTGTGGTAATACAAGTACAGGGACTGCGACGATTACGATAGTGCCAGATACCCAAGCACCAGTGCTTACGGTACCCGCCAACTTGACCTTGAGTTGTATGGATATCGGTGAGACAGCGGATGCAAGTGCGTTGATAGCAGAGTTCTTGGATGGCGCTACAGCTACAGACAATTGTGATAGCGATCCAGTGATCACAGTAGACGGAGCAGAAGGACTAGATGTATGTACAGCAAGTACGACGACAATCACCTGGACAGCAGTAGATCACTGTGGCAATAGAAGTATGGCTACGGCGACGATTACAATAGTACCAGATACACAAATGCCTGTTATAACTGTACCCAATGGCATAACCATAGACTGCGGTTCTCTAGGAACAGCTGATCCAAGCCTATTAGTTGATGGGTTAATAGCAGAGGCTAGAGTGGAAGATAATTGTGATAGTGATGTTATTCTGACGCATGATTTTAATACGAGTCGATTAGATCTTTGTGCTAGTGCTACCTACGACATAGTCATTACTTTTAATGCAACAGATAGATGTGGTAATGCTGCAGCACCACAACAGATCATAGTGACAATTGTATCTGATGTTATACCTCCTACAGTTGTTTGTTGTCCTGATTTTGATATTCCTATTGGAGCGAACGGCACAACGATCATAGATCTTGCTATGATAGATTGTGGATCATCTGACAACTGTACAAATCCATCTGACTTGAACAGAAGGATGTTTAGGTCTATCGGAGGATCTATAGATAATGGAATAAACGGGCAGTCTTTTGTCTTGACAGACGAGGACATTGGACCTAATGTTATTTCTCTGATTGTAGAAGACTTTTGTGGTAATGCTGATACATGTACTGTGACCGTTAATCTCTTACAAGAGCCTGCTATAGGGTTGGCTAAACGAGTGGTGCAGTCTTCTTCAGAACAAGATGGATCAACTACAGTGACGTATGAATTTAATGTCCAGAATTATGGAGATGTGCAGTTAGATTCGATTCAAGTTGAAGATGTACTTATAGGTGTATTTGATCCTTGCACGGAAGTAGATATAGTCAGTATCACTAGTGATGAGTTTATCGTAAATCTCGATTATGATGGATTTACGGAAGTGGGATTACTGACAGGGAGCAACCACCTTGACCCTAGAGATAATGGTTCAATACTTCTCGAGATACGAATCGATGACTGTCAAGGAGCTACGGGTCCTTTTGTTAATACTGCCGAGGCAAGTGGAGTTACTACTAATGGGGTAGCGGTAAGTGATATAAGTGAGGATGGAAGCGATCCAGATCCTGATGGGGATGGTATCCCGGGTAACAACAGTGTGCCGACGTCTGTGTCTATCGGATTCGAACCAGAGATCGGTATATCGAAGAGGGTGGTAACAGGGCCGACGATAAGAGACGACGGATGCTTTGATGTAACCTACGAGTTCAATGTGCAGAACTATGGCGACCTGGCTGTTGAGAATGTCCAGATCCAGGATGATCTGAGTACTACGTTTGCTCTTGCAGATAGTTTTTATGTGGTCGGTCTATCAAGTGAAGAGTTTGATGTGAATGTCCTCTACGATGGTAAGAGCGATATCAACTTGTTAAATGGTAATGATGCACTCAATGTAGAATTCTCAGATGGTGAGGAAGGATCCTTATTACTAGACATCGTCGTATGTGTTGATGAAAACCTGAGGACGTATAATAATCAAGCTACAGTTACAGGTGATGCTATAGATGGTACCGCCTTATCAGATACGTCTACCGATGGTAGTGATCCTGATGCCGAGGGTGACGGTCCTGGAGATAATAATATCCCCACACCCGTTACGATGAATATCAATCCAGATATAGAGTTGATCAAAAGGATATCTGAAGGTCCACTCGATAATGGGGATGGCACTTTTGATTTATCATATGAGATCCGTGTGGAGAATACAGGTGATGTCCCGATCGTGGTAGATGAGGTGCGTGATGAGCTTGATGTGACATTTGCGGAAGCGGCCTTCTGGGATATCATAAGACTAGAGTCCGAACACTTCCAAGTGAATCCTCAATACGATGGAACCGATGTGTTTAATCTTATCATCGGTGGGGAGATGCTAGAAGTAGAAGAATCAGGATCTATCTTTCTCGGTGTAAGAGTGGCGCCTGGAGATACTGTAGTTTCTTTCCTCAATACGGCCTCGGTGGATGCCCAATCACTTACAGGAAGTCTACTGCAAGGCGCAGGTGAAGGACTAGTAGGTACGGATCTTTCAGATGGAGCGGATGTGCCGATCACCCTTGCCTGTCAGAATACAATTATCTGTCCGACTTTCCCTGATACGATTGTACAGGAGAATGATGCAGGATGGTGCAGCGCTCGTGTCAACTTCCCACTAGCAGAGCCAGATACTTGTATGGGGACTGGGGATATATTTTTCGAATTCTTCCTCTCAGGGGTAGGTGTAGATGGACTGGCGACAGATATGTGGTTGCCTGGCCAGCCTTCTGGTTTAGACTATGCGGTCGGTCAGACCGATGTGATGATCAGATATAACTGGGATGTGGGAGGTACGACTATGTTTTCTGACACTTGCCAACTTCATATAGATGTCATAGATAAGGAGAAACCTACTCTTGTAGCGGGGATACCTGTCGATGTAGCATTGGATTGCTGTACGCCTTTAGATACCTTCCATCTGGAGCAAAGACATCTTCATGATAATTGTGAGGATGAGCTTTATATCACCGAAGAGATCTTCTCCACAAGAAGTGATGATCCCTTTGATTGTGGATTCTATAACTATACTGATACGATAAGATGGACAGTGACAGATAGTTCAAGAATATTGGATGATGGTACACTGATCAATGTAGCGAAGTGGCAGCAGATCATCACATGGTCTGATACAACTCCACCACGGATTATTCTTCCGCCAGATATAACAGTCACTGAGTGTCTGCCAGATACTACGTTTAATATCGTTGGATTTGAGGAGATAATATTAGATACCATCGAAGAGAATGTATTTATAGACAGTGTATGGGTAGTGTTGGATGTGATACTCAAGGATACAGTGCCGATCGTAGATACCATTTTAAATGATAACAGCTATGGTCAAGCGCTAGCTATAGACAAATGTGCTCCAGATAGTGTGATGGCACAATTACTCACCTTCAGAGATAGTGTTGAGATAATCTGTAAAGGTGATAAGGAGGCTATCATACATAGAATTTGGTCTGTTACTGATCCCTGTGGATTTAGCGTGCAAGCCATACAACATATCACCATCGCTGATAGGAATCCACCAGAAATAGAATGTAGGGAGACTCTAACAGTTAGTCTAGATGAAGATGGACGCCGTATACTCAGACAAGAAGACCTTCTACTGTCAGTGGTTACTAATTGTTATGACAATACTGATAATGCGGAGATAAGGATAGAGCCACAAGTCTTTGATTGTGGTGACTTAGGTGAGCACAGGGTGTTGATCACAGCCACCGATATATGTGGAGGACAATCTTCATTCTGTGAAGTAATAGTCACAGTGATAGATACACTTGCACCTATCTTGGCTTGTCCTTCGACACCGATTATTATCAATGCTGTACCTGATGATTGTGCACTAGAACTACCTGAATTGAACAACATAATAATGGGTTCAGATTGTGATGTAGATATAGTCACCGATCCACCACTTTTCTCTGATGGACTTGCTCCTGGCTTACATACTGTGACTGTCACTGCTACTGATGCCAGCGGAAATTCTTCTACATGTACTGTAGAAGTAGATGTACAAGTCGAACTGGATTTGCCTGGGTCTATCTCTTGTCAATCAAGGATAAATGTTGCCTTAGGGGCAGAGTGTACAGCTAGGATTTTACCTGAGATGCTATTCTTAGGTCCAGATGGTATATGTCCAAATTTCCTTTGCGTAGAGATTAGTGATGAGTCGGGCAATCCTCATGCTAACTTCTTTGATGAAACTGATGATGGACAAGTATTTACAGTGAGCATCAGCGACTGTAATGGAGATAATAACAGATGCTGGGGAGAGGTACTTATAGAGATGAAGAATGTCCCTGATATCGCCTTTCCAGAAGATGTCGACTTGCTTTGTGTAGAACCTACAGATCCTAGCTATCCTAAAAATGGCTTCCCTGAGGCTCTGAATTGTGTAGAGGATTGGTCATTTAGTTTTGTAGATAACTATATCAACTTCGATCGTTGTGATAATCCGAGAGCTCAGATAGAGAGGACTTGGATGATCTTTGATGCGCAAGGAGGTATCCAAGAGCATACTCAGATCATCTCCATTCTTCCATATTCTAACGATCACCTTCTATGGCCTGAAGATATCACAATAGATAATGCTATAGAATGCGGAGTAGTAACTGAAACTTTAGATGATATAGAGAACTCTGTATTATCACCAGAGTCTAGATTACATCCTGACCAAACGGGGCTACCTAATCTATTTGGTATACCGTTGGATAGAAATGGAGGTCTTTGTCTTTTTGCTATTGGGTATGAAGACAGAGTGCTTGAAATATGTGAAGGTGGCTTTCAGGTCCTAAGAGAATGGGAGGTCAACGATGTATGTGAAGGAAGAAACTTTGTAAGCTATACTCAAATCATCACGGTGATGGATACTCAACAACCTGAAGTAGTTGATGGTCCAGATACGGTCACAGTCTCAATAGATCCGTGGACATGCACATTTAGTGGTTTACTGCCACATGCAGAAGTGGAGGAGACGTGCTCTTCATCTATGATAGAAGCATATGTATCTGGTGGCGGGTTTATCGAAAGACAAGGAAGTCTAGAGGACGGTGACCTCCAACTTTTTGGAGTGAGGATGTCTCTTGGCGCTCATCGAGTGACTAATATATTCAGGGACCAATGTGATAACATCACGGTGTTTAACTACGTGGTTATTGTGACAGATGGTGTTCCACCTGTTGCTATAGCTAGAGAAAACCTGATCGTCAGTTTGACGGATGATCAAATACAAAATGATGAGCAAGGCATCGCTAAGATCTTTGTTTCATCCTTTGATTCGGGATCGCATGATGGCGCTTGTGGATCTGTGAAGACCTGCGTTCTCTTGGATAGCGAACTATCAGACCCTATTCTTCAAGATGGAGTGCAAGTCGTAGATGATCAAGGACGACCTATTTACCGAGCACAACAGTGCGAGAGTGATGGCATCTTCGAACTTACTACTTCAGATGATAAGGGCGTAGTAGTTGTAGAGGAGATACCGTACGTGGTATGTAAGGAGTCTGTTAGCTTCTGTTGTATGGATATAGGAGATCAAAGAGTAGCCCTTGTGGTTACCGACGAAGAGGGGTTGACTTCTGTTTCATGGACAAATGTCACTGTCGATGACAAATCTGCAGCTTCCTTGGCATGTACCAATGTGGTCGTGGATTGTGGCGACGACATATCTGTAGCTGCGATCGGAGAGCCAATTATCGGATCCAGTATCTGTGCTAATGCATCCTTGAGTCATGTGGATGTCACAGATGTCCAATCTTGCGGCAATGGCACAGTCTTCAGGCAGTGGTTCTTGGATGATGAGATCATATGTACACAGGAGATAATCATCAGAGGTGGTGGCTCCACTTTCGACCCTCTGACTATCAAGTGGCCTATTCATTTTGATGGGACTGAAGTAGCAGGAGTACAGAGAGAATGCTTAGTTGTAGACCAAGATGAAAATGGCGAAGACGTCATGGGTATAGTCGATAGTCTGGTGACTATAGAGATGAACAGTCCGCTTATCTGCGGAGGAGAAGTAAGCTCTGAACCTACTTGGTGTTTTGCAGACTGTGATTTGATTCAAGCAAGTTTTGAAGACCAGGTCTTATCGGTGGACGATGCATGTAGAAAGATAGTAAGACATTGGGTGATCATAGACTGGTGCACTTATGAGCCTAATACGCAACTAGATGATGACATTGGTAATGGTGATGTATTTGAGGCAGTAGATGATGAGTGGTTGGGACCAGGATTTTGGTTGCCAAACATTGCAGAGGGAGAGCCTTGTGAAGAGTGCGATAAGTTCAGTGGAGATAGTGGATTTAGGTACTTCCGATATGTAGATGTAGATGTTGATGGCTACTATACATTTGATCAGATCATCTCTGTCATCGATAATACGCCGCCAGAGATCACATCTATAGATACGCTAGTAGTCTCTATACCTGATGGGGCTATGAGCAAAGAAGATGGTTTTGAAGCTTGTTTGTCTTCTACGTTGGTTGAAGCATCGTTGATCGAC
The DNA here is from genome assembly GCA_964470035.1 of uncultured Saprospiraceae bacterium. Lineage (GTDB taxonomy): Bacteria > Bacteroidota > Bacteroidia > Chitinophagales > Saprospiraceae > JAJRXG01. Next base: position 1,141 of record CAYYBR010000209.1, on the reverse strand, counting down.
TTCTGTGGTGACCTAGTATTAGGATCTGAAGATGCGCACTGGGATATAGTCTTCACAGAGTTAGATGGTAGTCTGATAGATATCAAGTCAGCTACAGGAGATAGTATAAGTGTGACTACGCCTTTACGAGCACCTGGGCAGGACCTCATTATCTTATGGACTGCTGAAGATGGATGCGCTAACAGTAGCCGATCTTCGACATATGTAAGATTTGTAGATGATAAACTACCTACACCGATCTGTATACAAGACATCAGTACGGCACTATTATCATCTTCAGGAGAAGTAATTATCTGGGCTGCGGATTTCGATATTGGAAGTTTTGATAATTGTAGTTCTGTAGACGTATTCTTCAAGAATGATAATGGGGATCTTGTGCCGTCACTCACCTTCAGCTGTGCGGACCTTCCATCTGGAGTAAATGCTCTTATAGATCTAGAGTTATATGCCGTAGATGCGTCAGGCTTGGAGGACTTCTGCAATGTGCGGATCAGCATAGATGATACTCAAGACGTTTGCCCTAATGTTGATACAGCTGCAGGATTGATAGCAGGTGAGATTAGAACGCCAGATGACCTTATGATTGAAAGTGCTAGGGTCCAACTCAATACGGGTGACGCTATGATGACACCGAGTAGTGGCGAGTACTTATTTAACAATAATCCGCTCTCTGCATACTATCAGATTGACCCATCGAAAGATGATGACATTACTAATGGCATCAGCGTCATAGATATGATCCTGATCCAACGACATATCATAGGACTAAGTCAGATAGAAGGACCTTATAATATCATCGCTGCAGATGTAAACTCAGATATGAGGATCAGTACTTTGGATCTTGTTCAGTTGCGTCGGGTGATATTAGGCTTAGATGAGTCATTTGTCAATAACTCTAGTTGGAGATTTGTGCCTGCAGATTTTGAGTTTTTAAATCCTCAGACGCCTTGGCCATTTGACGAAGTTATCGAGATACATTCACTGGGTGCCAATATGTACTTCGAAGACTTCATCGGCGTAAAGATTGGAGATATCAATGGCAATGTTCAGGCTAATTCGAGTCTTGCAGGTGGTAGGAATACTAGGGATATGAGTTTGACTATCGATGATCGCTATGTAAGTAAAGGACAATCAGTAGAGG
>CAYYBR010000208.1:3227-7658 GCA_964470035.1 uncultured Saprospiraceae bacterium | reverse complement strand
CAGCGAACACGAAAACATGTGAGCACCCCAGCAAGAAAAAGCTCTTGCAAGAGGCTCAACATGTACCTAAGATGGATGGTTCGCAACGATTCTAATGGGGTTGATTTTGGTCTTTGGGATCAGATATCTCCGGCATCTTTGATGATACCGCTAGATATCCATGTTTTCAATGTTTCTCGTCACCTTGGACTTCTCCAACGTGACAAGGCTGATTGGGTGGCAGTTGAGGAGTTAACTTCTAGTCTACGTCGTTTTGATAGTGATGATCCAGTGAAGTATGACTTTGCTTTATTTAGCATGGGAGTACTCGAAAAGTAGGTCAGGTGATTTTGATTTTTGTGACTCGTGAGTGCCCACCTTTATCACGTCGTGAAAAGAAAAATACGCGATACTCATCATGCTTTGTCGTGAGATCAAAAATCCAATAGCACTTGCCATTTTTCCACGAACTATAGTGTTTGCGAGTGATATCTTTGATCGATCTATTAGATAGTTCGTCCAGTTTTATCTGTGCCGCTCGTTTGGTTAAGATGCGACTCCCGCTTTGATCCATCCACTCGATTTGATCAGCAAGTTGTTGTGAAAGCTTGTTGTATTCTGCCTGATTATCGCTTACTCCATTAGTGGAGAGTAGCAAGATGAGAGCACTTGATATAATCATGATTTACGTTTATTTGGTAAAGTTTAGTAGAGTAATTCACCATGTATTTTCACTTTCGTAAATCTTTGTCTATAGCTCTTTTCGTATGTGAGCTCTATTAACGACATGTCGATATTGACTTATTGTGCCACGGCCTTTTAAGGGCTGTCATTATCCTATCTTTGGATGGTCATCAAAAGGTAAAATACATGGATCACAAGAGATCAATGCTGGTCATATTGGATGGATGGGGTATAGGTAGTCGCCCATCTGTAGATGCTATAGGGTCAGCACATACACCTTACTACGATCTTATCCTAAAAGAGTATCCTAATGCTCATCTTATAACCTATGGTGAAGAAGTCGGTCTACCTGAAGGTCAAATGGGCAATAGTGAAGTAGGACACCTCAATCTCGGAGCAGGACGAGTAGTCTATCAAGATCTAGCACGTATCAATAAAGCCATAAAAGATGATACACTGGCGACTATGCCAGAGATCCTTCATCTTATCGAGTATGCCAAGGAGCATGATAAACCTATTCATCTGATGGGCTTACTTTCTGATGGCGGTGTTCATGCTCATGTTGATCATGTGAAAGAGTTATGTCGTATCCTTTTTAAGGCTGGGGTCCCACAGGCATATATCCATGTATTCACAGATGGGAGAGATACGGATCCAGAGGGTGGCAAGGACTATGTATCTGACTTACAATCCACTCTCGATGGGACTGGATATAGTATAGCTAGTGTGATTGGCAGATATTATGCGATGGATCGTGACACTAGGTGGGAGCGCATCAAGGTAGCTTATGACCTACTCATACATGGTCGCGGTAAGGAGATGGATGATCCGGTGATAGGTCTACAGGCCTCATATGATGCAGGCATCACGGATGAATTTGTAGCTCCCATCATATGTAATAAAGACGGTGTAATCAAAGAAGGTGATGCGGTGTTATTTTTTAACTATCGGACTGATCGGCCTCGACAACTCGTCAGAGCACTTACTCAAGAGACTTTTGAACAACACGATATGCAACGTAGATCTCTTTATATGGTGACCATGACACAGTATGATCAAAGCTATGAAGATGTACATGTGGTCTATCAAAAAGAAGACCTTGTCCATACGATAGGTGAAGTGATCAGCACTAATGGTCTAACCCAAGTGCGTATCGCGGAAACTGAAAAATACCCTCACGTAACCTTCTTTTTTAATGGGGGAAGGGAAGAGCCATTTGGAGGAGAAGATCGCTTACTTATCTCCTCTCCTAAGGTGGCTACCTATGATCTGGCTCCGGAGATGTCTGCCCACGAGGTGACAAGGGCAATATGCGATAGGATTACAACAAACCCGCCTAACTTTATCTGTCTGAATTTTGCAAATGCAGATATGGTTGGGCATACAGGAGATCTTATGGCCGCTCAGAAGGCGTGCGAGACGGTAGATGCCTGTCTGAAGGAAGTTGTTGCCTCTGGCTTAGCAGAAGGATATGAGATCATGATCATAGCTGATCATGGTAATGCTGACATCATGGCTAATGAAGATGGATCCCCACATACTGCTCATACCACTAACCCGGTACCTGTTGTCTATGTTTCTAATCGTGCATCACAGGCTCACATAGTTAGCGGTAAACTGGCAGATATAGCTCCTACACTTTTATCTCTTATGGAAGTCGATAGACCAGATGAGATGACTGGAAAGATTCTTGTCACTTTTCCAGAAGTGTAGAACACATATGATATAAGTCTAATGTACTTTTGTCCACTCATCATGAAAACATAATACTTGTGAGTATCTATAATTTTTACGCTGGACCAGCGATTTTACCTAAGGAAGTATTTGCGGAAGCGTCAGAAGCTGTCAAGGATTTTGGTGGCATCGGGCTGAGTATCCTCGAGATATCACATCGCTCAAAAGAGTTTCAGGCTGTGATGGATGAAGCGCAAGCACTAGCTAAAGAACTCCTAACGATACCAGATAATTACGAAGTGCTCTTCTTACAAGGAGGAGCGAGCTCTCAGTTTATGATGGCACCTATGAATGTCCTCAGAGAAAATGAGACGGCGGCATATGTGGACACTGGTAACTGGTCAGCAAAAGCGATCAAAGAGGCTAATCTCTTTGGAAAAACCGAAGTAGTAGCCAGCAGTAAGGATGGAGGTTATAAGCACATACCGAAGGACTTTACTCTACCTGGTGATACTAAGTATCTTCATATAACGAGCAATAATACTGTAGCGGGCACCCAGTACCAAAGCTATCCTGAGGTGGGTATACCGATGATAGCTGACATGTCTTCCGACATCTTCAGCAGACAACTAGATGTTACGAAGTTTGGTATCATATACGCTGGTGCGCAGAAAAATATGGGACCATCAGGTACGACCTTAGTGATCGTTAACAAGGACTTTGTGGGAGAGCCAGTACGCCCAGTACCTACTATGCTCAACTATAATACGCACATCGGTAAGCAGTCCATGTTTAATACTCCACCGGTATTTCCGGTATATGTATCCATGCTAACGATGAGATGGGTGAAGGCCCAAGGGGGCGTGAAAGCTATGGATGAAATCAATAAACGTAAGTCCGATATCTTATACAATTATCTAGATAACAGCTCTTTATTTTTCTCACCGATCGCTACGGAAGATCGATCAAAGATGAATGCCGTCTTTCTCATGAAAAACGAAGATCTGAATGATGCATTTCTTGCCAGTGCGTCTGAGGCGGGTTGTATCGGAGTTAAGGGACATAGGTCAGTAGGTGGATTTAGAGCTTCTATATACAATGCGATGCCAGTGGCTGGAGTACAGAAATTAGTGGATGTGATGGCCGAATTCGAACGGTCACATGGCTAAGATCGCTCAAGAGACCTGGGAAGTCGACGGTAAGAGCCTTCCTGTCTTTATCTATAAAGAGCGTCGTAGTAACAATCGTATCTCTATTACGAAGCGAGGTGTCCATATAAGGATACCTTCTCGACTAAGGATCACAGGTGATACATCTTGGAGATCATGGGCGCATCAGTGGTTATCAGCTCAATTAATCAAGCGGCCGGATATCGCGGAGCGATATGATACGAAGAAGTATATGGAGGGATATGAAGTCCATACTCCATATAAAACCTATAGTTTACAGATATCCACGTCACCTAGATCTACTTCTAAAGGTAAGTTGATAGGAGAGGTCCTGAGATTAGAGCTGAATCAAGATCTTACTGAAGCCTATCGCGTAAAGACGATAAGGACCTTAATGTCGAGATTGATAGCTAAGGATCAACTGCATAGAGTTACACACCGCATACATGAGATCAATGAGCACTATTTCAAGCTTCCTATCAAAGATGTAAGAATAAAAAACAACTCTTCTAACTGGGGAAGTTGTTCTTCTTCTGGCAATATCAACATCTCTATAAAAACACTCTTGGCGCCGTTCATAGTGCAGGATTACATATTCGTTCATGAATTAGCCCATCGCATCGAGATGAACCACTCTTCAGCTTACTGGGCTATAGTTAAGCGAGTAATGCCTTCGTATGAAGAACAAGAAAGATGGCTTAAGGAAAATGGGCACATGTGTGAGCTATAATGCATAGATCATTGCTTATCTAAGAACTCTCCTCACAAAGCCCTCAAGCCGTCCCGATAATTATCGGGATCGGTTCGCTCACAGATGTGCTCTGGCACATCAGGTATCTCCTGGGTCGATACTTCTTCGCAAGATCCTCAAGCCGTTGTTTTCGGTTCGCTCACAGATGTGCTCTGGCACATCAGGTATCTCCTG
>CAYYBR010000208.1:0-3127 GCA_964470035.1 uncultured Saprospiraceae bacterium | reverse complement strand
AGCCGTTGTTTTCGGTTCGCTCACAGATGTGCTCTGGCACATCAGGTATCTCCTGGGTCGATACTTCTTCGCAAGATCCTCAAGCCGTTGTTTTCGGTTCGCTCACAGATGTGCTCTGGCACATCAGGTATCTCCTGCGTCGATATTTCTTCGCTCATATAATAAAATATTGATGTATATGACTGTATGTATCAGAGAGTATTAAATATTAAAATAATTTATAATATTTATTTACATTAGAGCCTTAAATAAACCCCACGTCGTTGGCTATAGAGTTGATTGCGTCTTTTGTACTGGCATTTTTCGTTTGTTATATAAGTATGCCGAGTATAATTAGGATCGCAAAGAGGTCAGGTATTGTTGATGTTCCTTCAGAGCGAAAGGCACATAAGAGTATCACTCCATCATTTGGTGGCATAGGCATATTTGTAAGTTGTGTACTTGTCACCTTGCTACTTATCCCTGCAGGAGAGTTACATCAGATAAGATATATTTTGGCTGCTCTAGCCATCATATTCTTGGTAGGAGCGCGCGATGATTTAGACCCTTTAACTCCCTCCGCTAAGCTGGTAGGACAGTTGTTCGGTGTAGCCTTGTTGATATTTTTTGCTGATATCCGACTCACAAGTCTTCATGGATTGTTAGGGATTTATGAGCTGCCAGAAGTCGCCAGCATCCTCCTCACGGCTACAGTCTTCATCTTTTTGATTAATACGTTCAATCTGATCGATGGTATAGACGGCTTATGTGGCAGCATTAGTGTCTTTATTCTTGGCGCAGCTGGCATATGGTACTATTTGGCAGGAGATATACCTTTTGCCCTATTAGCATTGACATCGGCAGGTGGCACACTTGCCTTCTTAAGATATAATGTATCTCCTTCCAAGATTTTTATGGGAGATACTGGATCTCTTGTTCTAGGTACGATATGTACTGTTTTGGTTATTAGATTTATGGAGACAGCTCATGCCGCTCCGTATGTGAGTATTACTTCTGTATCTACGATTGCTATCGGATTATTAATCTTTCCCGCTTTCGATACGATCAGAGTTTTCGCATTAAGGATATGGCAAGGTCGTTCTCCTTTCGAGCCAGACAAGACTCATCTCCACCATTTGCTCTTACAAACGGGACTATCCCATATCCAGTCCTCGGTTGTTCTTTTGATTGCAACTATTGGTTTTTTCTTATTAAGTCTGCAGTTGCAAGATCTAGCGCCGACTTCATTTATGATTCTGGCGGCTATCATTGCGATAGTATTAACGCTCTGCATCCACTTAACAATCGCATTACAAAGCTCTCAATCACTACGTACTGATCCATGAGTTCACTCTTCTATGTCTTTATTGGAGGAGGCTTAGGTAGTTTATGTAGATACGGTATAGGACAGGCATGGGATAGTTCTCATTTTTATCTCGGTACATTCCTAGCCAATGTTATCAGCTGTCTCATTTTGGGATTTTTAATCGGCATGTCTTCTGAGAGTTTACTCAAGAGCCCTCATCGCCTATTATTGATGACGGGATTCTGCGGAGGGTTTAGCACTTTTTCAACATTTAGCGGCGAGCTGGTTCAGCTTTATCAAGGTGGGCAGACTATGGCAGTTGGCCTCTACTTGGTAGGAAGTATCATCGCTGGTGTCATCGCCATCTTAGTAGGGTTGATGGTAGCCAAGATGGTGATCAGTTGATCGGTGGTCATTTAACAATTTTTGTTTCTCTTCCGTTAAGTTGCGTGTCCTCGCGCAACGGTCATCCTTTCTAGTGTTTATGTAAAACGTATCATCGCTGGTGTCATCGTCTCGCGCAAAACATTGTAAAACTCACGTCCTCATCAACTTGGACACAAGATACTTCAGCATCTGATGAGAGTGGGTTAATGGACTATCATACTCTACGCCAGCGACATATAGATAGTGTCGATAGCCTTCTCTGATCCTGCGTTGTGCACCTGCACTTACCGTGGAGTAGAGTTTACTCTTCCTCCATTTCTTATAAAAGGCGAGCCTCCCTCTGACTTTCTTTGCTTTATCCTGATATGTATTAGCATGGTGAACTTGTCTGATCACTTTTGGTGACTCTAGATCTTCATAAGCGAAGGAATATCGACCAGCTAACTTCCAGATCAAGTCAGTATCCTCTCCAATTGAAAGACTTTCGTCAAATAGTCCAACTTCAAGTAGCGCTGATCGTCTGACAATCATACTGATGATCGAGATGGATTCGTCTTTTTGTGATACGAGGTGGTTTTGCATCTCTTTAGCAGAACTGAAATTGCTAGGACATGCCGTTATTTCTTGCATGGAGTTCTTAAGTTCATCGTTCTCATAGATGGACTTTACAGCTGTATGATATACATCTACCCCATCTTTATCCGCTTTCGCAAATGACGCAAATCGACCTTTCATAAAGTAGTCATCGATATCGCAGAATGTAATCCATTTTGAAGTTGCTTTTTGGACGCCTTTATTTCTGGCAGCCGAGACTCCACTATTTTTTTTGATTCTATTAGATAGTACTTGGATCCGAGGATCTTGCTTGCTACGCTCTGAAAGTAGTTCGTAACTCCCATCAGTAGATCCGCTATCTACGAAGATGATCTCGGAGAGTTCCTCTTGAGCGACCATAGAGTCGACACATCTATTTACAAAGGAGCTACCATTGTATACGGGTATGATCACAGCTAAGTAGAAAGCTTCCAAGTAAGAGGCAATTTATATCCTGACTCAAGATAAGATCTATATGATAAGTCAATATTGCATTTAGATCCTCAAGTAAAGCCAGAAGGACCCTTCCTTCAGTTATTAGGGTACACATGCTTACAGCCTATACACCGTTCTCTCTTAAAATGATCTAGGAGTCACCATCAAAGATCGGAAACTGAGTTATACTGAACTGGTAATCTAGCGTAGATTACTGCTCAAAGAAAATCCTCGTTAGTGCCTGTGTTTACTGGCCTAAAGAAGGTGTATATCTCCCATCTTACATTTCGTACTGATAGGCACATAATTTGCTCTAATATTGTGATCACTTATCATGAAGAGGACTGAACAAGCAGTACGTGTATTTGCACCAGCTACAGTAGCTAATGTAGCTGTCGGTTACGATATCCTAGGCTTTGCTATAGA
>CAYYBR010000207.1:0-7679 GCA_964470035.1 uncultured Saprospiraceae bacterium | reverse complement strand
CAGCTACAGTAGCTAATGTAGCTGTCGGTTACGATATCCTAGGCTTTGCTATAGAAGAGCCAGGAGATGAGATCATCGCACGATGGGGTGATACACCTGGTCTCACCATCACAAAGATCCATGGTACCAAAAAGAAGTTACCAAGAGATCCTGCTGCTAATACAGCCACTAAGGGTGCCTTAGAGCTACTCAAAGATCTTGGTGAGGAGCAAGCACCTATCGAGATAGAGATCTATAAGAAGATGCCTTTCGGCAGTGGTATGGGTTCTAGTGCAGCTAGTGCTGCAGCGGGTGTCCTAGCTGTCCATGAACTCCTAGGCAAACCCTTTCATCAAAAAAGAGAGCTTGCTAAGTATGCAGTCATAGGAGAAAGTGCAGCCGATGGAGCAATCCATGGAGACAACGTCATACCTAGCCTTATTGGAGGCATGGTACTGATCAGAGATAATGAAACCTTTGATTTTATCAAGCTGCCTGTACCTCGAGGCGTATTTGTCTTTGTGATATATCCAGAGATAGAGATCCTGACCAAGGATGCACGCGCAGTCCTGAGCAGCGAGGTGAAGCTCTCTCAGTTGATCGCTCAGACGGGCAATGCAGCTTCATTTGTGGCAAGTCTATATACTTCTGACTTAGAATTGATGAAGCGGAGTCTGGTAGACCAAGTGATCGAGCCACAGCGAGCGCAGTTGATTCCACATTTCTATAAGCTTCAGGAGTTAGCTCTTAACGCAGGAGCTATGAATTATACCATAAGTGGTGCTGGACCTAGTATGTTTGGTTTTGCACCTAATACGCTTGTCGCCGAGCAAGCGAGCGAGCAGGTTACGTCATTTTTACACGATCAAGGTATCAGGTCTCACACCTATATATCTATGATCAACACTAAAGGAGCTTACAAGATGTAAGCGATCATCATGAAGTACTATAGCACAAAAAGTAAAAATCAACTCGTAGATCTCAAGACCGCAGTCTTGCAGAGCTTGCCTCCCGATAACGGCTTATATATGCCAGAGGAGATACCCACTTTAGATGCCACTTTCGTAAATAATCTTGCCGATCACTCTTTTGTGGAGATCGCAAAGAAAGTCGCTACGCCCTATCTCTCTGAGGACTTTACATCGGAAGTCATAGATGACATCATCACTACTGCGATTAACTTTCCGGCCCCTCTTGTCAAGCTCAATGATCGCGTGTCAATACTCGAGTTATGGCATGGCCCTTCATTGGCATTCAAGGATTTTGGTGCGCGATTTATGGCAGCCGTCATGTCGAAACTAGTAGAAGATCAAGATGACAAGCTGACTATACTCGTGGCTACAAGTGGAGATACAGGAGGCGCTGTAGCTGCAGGATTTCTAGGTGTAGAAAATGTAGAAGTGATCATCCTTTACCCATCAGGAAAAGTGAGTCCACTTCAAGAAAAACAACTCACCACACTCGGACAGAATATCACTGCACTTGAGATTGATGGGACATTTGATGACTGTCAAGCGCTTGTGAAAAAAGCATTCCTTGATGACCGTGTGAATGAAAAATACATGCTCAGCTCAGCCAACTCGATCAACATCACACGGTTGATACCACAGAGCTTTTACTACTTCGAAGCCTACAAGCAACTAGCTGATCAGGATAAAGTATACTTCTGCGTTCCTTCGGGTAACTTCGGCAACCTTACCGCAGGATTATTAGCAAGAAAGATGGGATTGCCTGTCAGTGGCTTCATCGCTGCTACTAATGCTAATGATGTTGTGCCCAGATATCTCACAGATGGAGAGTACGCTCCCAGACCATCGGTACAAACCATCTCCAATGCGATGGACGTCGGGGCCCCCTCTAACTTCCGAAGAATGGAAGACATCTATGGACATCTATGGACTGATATGGCCAAAGATATCACAGGCTATGCTTATACCGACGATGCAACCAAACTTGCTATACTGGAGATATACAAGACCTATAAGTACATCATGGACCCCCATGGAGCAGTTGGATATCTTGCAGCAAAAGAACACCTCAGAACAGTGAGAGATGCCAAAGTCGTCATCTTAGAGACGGCCCATCCCGCTAAGTTTCTCCCTGTGATGACTCCTATATTAGGACATATCTCAGTACCAGAAAGATTAGATAGGTTGAGATTCAAGCAAAAAGAAGCCACCTCCCTACCAACCAAATATGCTAATTTCAAGAGTTGGCTGATGGAAAGATCCAAATGATCAAGTTGCATGCGCAAGTTGTCTATAGATCGCATACTTTCGCGGCGTGGAAAATCTCTCCCACCTGCTTGATGCTTACAGCCGAGATAGTAGAGTAGCAGGTATCACCGAGAAGCTGAAAGCTTCTGACTCACCCAATCGTATACTTTCTACCGGTATGGTAGGAGCACAAGAGTGCTTTGTCCTCTCAGCACTAAAGAAGCTTGGTCATACACATCACGTGCTGATAGCTACTGATAAAGAAGAGGCGGCCTATATCCAAAATACACTTGATAATATCAATGAAGATCGTGCGGTAAGTCTCTTTCCAGATTCATTCAAGAGGCCCACTCAGTTTGAGGAGCTTGATGCACATAACATCTTACAACGCACAGAGGCCATCAATCGGATGAGCCTAGATGGTAGCTCTGGAGAAATCATTGTAACCTATCCAGAAGCATTATTTGAGAAAGTAGTTGACCCGAAGCTGATCAATGAACAAAAGATCGAAGTCACGGTAGGTGAGTCACTCGATCTTGACACGATACTAGAGGTACTGATCGAATACGGATTCGAAAGAGTAGACTTTGTCTATGAGCCAGGCCAGTTTTCTATCAGAGGAGGTATCGTAGACATATTCTCCTATGGCAATGAGTGGCCATATAGAGTAGAGCTTTTTGATGATGAGGTGGAAAGCGTCAGGACTTTTAATCCTGGTGATCAGCGGTCCATCAGATCTATCAGAAAAGTGGCTATCATACCCAATGTTACTGGGCAGTTCACTTCTGATCAAAAGGTGTCCTTGTTCGAAGTATTTCCGAAAGGGACAGTGATCTGGATCAAGGATGCAGACTTCATGGTAGATCGACTGAAGACTTGTTTTGAGAAGGCTGAGAAGTTTTCACAAGATCTCCAAGCTATGGAAGATGAGCAGCTGAAGGAGATCTTCCGTGATCGGTCATTTATCTACCCAGCTGACTTGCTCGGATATATGGAGGCTTTCTCTGTAGTCCTATTGTCTAACACTAGTTTGATCAAATCCTTTGATCACGAAATAGAATTTGGTGGCAAACCGCAGCCTAGTTTTAATCGAAGCTTTAATCTCCTCATAGACGACTTAAAGGCGAACGAAGAGAAAAAAGTAGAGAACTACATGTTCACTGATAGTACTAAGCAGGTAGAGCGCTTCTATGCCATCTTCGAAGACCTAGGTGCACAAGTACAGTTTCACGCTATCACCAAAAGTATCCATCAGGGCTTTATCGACGAGGAGCTAAAGATCGCATGCTATACGGACCATCAAGTCTTTGAGCGGTTTCATCGATACAAGTTGCGCCGAGGATTTACGAGGGAGCAGCAGATGAATCTCAAAATGATCAGGGAGCTTCAGCCTGGTGATTTCGTCGTACACATAGATCATGGAGTAGGGAAGTATAGTGGCCTCGAGAAGATCGATATCAATGGTCATATACAGGAGTCTGTAAGACTCTTCTATCGCAATAATGATGTCCTCTACGTGAGCATCAACTCACTCCACAAGATCACGAAGTACATCGGCAAAGATGGGACAGCACCCAAGCTTGATAAGATCGGAAGTGATGCTTGGAAGACGCTCAAAAGGAAGACTAAGAAGAAAGTAAAGGATATAGCCAAAGAGCTCATCAAGCTGTATGCAAAGCGCAAGGCCACACCAGGATTTGCGTGTCAGCCTGATGGCTATCTGCAAAATGAACTAGAGGCATCCTTCATCTACGAGGATACCCCTGATCAGCTGACGACCACAGTAGCTGTCAAGGAAGACATGGAGAAAGATCATCCGATGGATCGACTGATATGTGGGGATGTGGGCTTTGGTAAAACAGAGATCGCTATACGTGCAGCTTTCAAGGCATGTGTCAATGGTAAGCAAGTGGCTATACTAGTTCCTACGACCATCCTTGCACTTCAGCATTTCAAGACATTTGGTGAGCGGCTAAAGGACTTTCCTGTCACCGTTGATTATGTGAATAGATTCAAGACCGCAGCACAAAGAAAGAAGACATTTGAAGCCGCTAAAGAAGGCAAGGTGGATATCCTGATCGGCACTCATGCCTTACTCAATAAGAACGTGGGCTTCAAAGATCTTGGACTACTGATCATAGATGAAGAACAAAAATTTGGTGTTGCTGCGAAAGAAAAACTGCGTAACCTGAAAGTGAATGTTGACACCCTCACTCTCACAGCCACGCCTATACCGAGGACACTGCAGTTCTCTTTGATGAACGCCAGAGATCTATCCATCATCAAAACTGCTCCACCTAATCGACAGCCTATACATACTGAGAGAAGAGTGTTTAACGACGCAGTGATCAAAGAATCAATCTACTACGAGATACATCGAGGTGGGCAGGTATTCTTTGTACATAACCGAGTAAAGACCCTGGCAGATATCACGGCGATGATCACAAGATTATGTCCAGATGTATCGATAGCTATGGCCCATGGCCAGATGGACCCTAAGAAATTAGAAGAGACGTTGGTCAACTTCATCGATCACAAGTACGACGTGCTCGTATGTACTAATATCATCGAGACGGGTCTCGATATCCCCAATGCCAATACGATGATCATCAATAATGCTCATCACTTCGGACTGAGCGACCTGCACCAACTTAGAGGTAGAGTTGGGCGATCTAACAAAAAGGCATTTTGCTATCTCTTTGCGCCACCCCTGTCGGTACTTACTGCTGAAGCTCGTAAGCGGCTGAAAACTCTAGAAGAATTTAGCGATCTAGGAAGTGGTTTTCATATCGCTATGAAGGATCTAGATATCCGAGGAGCAGGTAATTTGCTGGGAGGAGAGCAAAGTGGATTCATAGCTGACATCGGATATGAGACTTATCAGCGTATACTAGAGGAGGCTGTTCTTGAGCTCAAGGAACAAGAGTTCAAAGAAGAGTTTACAGAAGAACTTCAGGCTAAAGGATATGTGCGAGATGTAGAGATAGATACTGATACAGAGATGCTCATACCCGATGATTATATAGATAACATCCAAGAGCGACTCAACTTATATACAGAACTAGACCATATCGAAGACGAAGATGCCTTAATCAGTTTTAGAGATGGGATGAAGGATCGGTTTGGTCCGTTGCCACTAGAAGTAGACGCACTTTTCGATGGTCTGCGCCTTCGATGGAAAGCTAAGCGACTGGGATTTGAGCGCATCTTTGTCAAGAATGGTGTGATGAAGTGCTTCTTCTTATCTAATGCACAGTCGTCATTTTTCGAAACCAGATTTTTTCAGGAGTTGATGGCCTACATCTCTTCAAAAGGCACCCTCCTCGGTCTTACGTTGAAGCAAAATCGCAGCTACCTCATCATGACAGCCCCTAATGTCAAGACATTAAAAGAGGCTAGAGTGACTCTTGACAGGATCTATGAAGATGTAGCACCCTCGGATATAGTTAAGGGCCAAGTAGAAGAGACTGCTTAAGTGATGTGGTAACTAGTCCGCTGGATACTGAACATAATTTCTCGGTGTCTCCCAAAGCTTGATTGTCACTTCATATTTCTCGCCGAGTCCTTTTTGCATGATGTCCCAGATGAGATAGCAAAAGTTTTCTGTAGAGGTGAGCATATTCTTAAACTCAGGGATGTCCAAGTTTAGATTTTTATGATCAAACTTGTCCTCGATCTTCTCCTTGATGATGTCTTTGAGCACCTTGAGGTCTATCAGATAGCCACTTTCAGGATCGACTTCTCCTACCACTTTCACCTCCAGCTCATAGTTATGTCCATGATAGTTGGCATTATTACAAGTGCCATAGATCTTCTCGTTCTTCTCTTCGCTCCAGGCGGGATTATGAAGCCTGTGAGCAGCATTAAAATGTGCTTTTCTGAAGATGGCAATTCTCATATGCTCTGATTTTAGCTACTAACGATTAATGGCTCGGATAGTTGTCTAACTTTGGGTTGGCGAGGTTAGCATGGATAACGCTTTCGCAAATATTTGCTAGATGACTTGGACCAGTAAGGTAGTTGGACAGAAGGAGATTCTTGATTCATTTACGTCAAGTGTCAAGAACAATCTGATGTCACATGCGATGATCATCGAAGGCCCCTCTGGGTATGGTGGTCTTCCGATATCACTCGCTATATCTGAACTCCTCTTATGTGAAGAGGAACATCGCCCATGTGGAGCATGCAAATCCTGCAGACAAGTCCAGTCTCTTATCCATCCGGATCTACATATCGCTTTTCCAGTCTTAGCGAAGGAAGGTGCCGTGCGCAAGAATGTTACCTCGAAAGACTTCCTCAGTGAATGGCGTAAAATCATACTTGAAAAACCCTACACCTCTTATAACGATTGGATCAGATCGATAGCTAAAAACACGGCCAATGGAGATATCAATGTCAAAGAGTGCAATGACATCATCCAGCAGCTCAATATGCAGGCATACTCTGGTGATAAAAAAGTACAGATCATCTGGATCGCAGATCGCTTAGGATCTAATGGTAATAAACTCTTGAAGCTGATAGAAGAGCCACCAGAAGGCACTTTCATTATACTGATCGTAGATCAGCTCGAGTTGCTCCTTCAGACGATCATCTCAAGATGTCGAGTGATCAGACTGCCGGGTATCGATGCCCAAGCCATAGCTCATCGATTGAGCGGTGTTCATGACATAAGTCAGGATCAGGCCCATCAGATAGGATATATAAGTGATGGTGATTTTGGACAAGCACTTGCTTACATCCATATGGATCAATCCAATCTGATGGATCTATGTCTACAGTGGTTGTCATACTGCAGAGATGGTGATGTGCATACATTGAGACAATGGAGTACGGAGTTTAATCGCTATAATCTCGAAGAGCAAAAGGCCATCCTTCAGTTTCTACTAAAGGTGCTGAGATCAGTTATTTATGCTCAGGTGATCGGATTTGATGCTATAAAACTCTCAACAAAAGATAAAGAGAGGATGATATCTGATCCAATAATAAAGTCATTAGATCCATCGATCATCGAGCATATTAGCACCATCATCTCTGAGATGATTTACTTGCTAGAACGATATGTATCCGGCAGGATGGTGGCGCTAAATGCTAGTCTTCGACTTCATCGCGCCATGAGGTCTGGTGTTTTGGTATAGGAGGGCATTTGGCTATTCTTCGCTCATCGTAAAGTGTCTTTCAAAGTTTTCACTGATGGTACCCCACTCTGAAGCTTTACTTCTCTCTTGATGGAGATCAAAAGCTTCTTGATCTACAAAAGCCTCATATACAGTAAACCTGCCAGGATGAGATAGATCTTCATCTACCTCAAATATTATGCATCCAGGCTCTTGTCTTGTTAGCTCGATATGCAGAGCTAGAGCGTCGCGGATTTGTTCTAATTCGTTGAGTTGAACATCAAAATGTCCAGAAAGAATAAGTTTTCCCATGCCTTTTTGATCTGAGTGATGGTAAAGTTCAAGATTTATCTTCTAATATATGGTATAC
>CAYYBR010000206.1:0-7687 GCA_964470035.1 uncultured Saprospiraceae bacterium | reverse complement strand
GTTATATCCTCAATTAGTCCAATAAACATATTCATCCACTTTCGTAAATCCTTCCTTCAAATGGTTATCTATGGATACTGGTGATTTCAGTGCGCCCTTCCAAATTGGCGGGGCTTGTTCGGCCATTATAGCTCGTCTCAATTCTGAGAGTTCTGCTAATTTTTCTAGCTCAATACTAGCCAAGTTATTTTGCTCAGTTGGGTCAAGGTTCAAATCAAACAACCACGTTTTCTCTTGTTCTTCATCTACTTGAAGCTTCCACCCATCTTTTATCAAAAAAGAGTACGTATCACTTTTAGAAAATAGTGGCCTATCGGGTTCTCCTTCTTGTTCACCGGAGAGATATGGTAAGACATTTGCTCCATCTATTTTTCTATCTGCTGGCAAGGAGGCACCTGCTAGAGCGCCAACTGTCGAAAAAATATCTAGATTAGAAATGCGCCCTTCATACGTTTGACTACCTGCAAGGCTATCTGGATAACTGACGATGTAAGGTATATGTACGCCGCCTTCAAAATAGGATATTTTCCAACCCCGATAAGGCTTATTCAGATCAGGTAATCCTACATAATGTGGAGCTCCATTATCACTTGTGAATATGATCATGGTATTATCATCAAGCCCATTATCTTTTAGGGCCTTCCGGATCTTACCAACACCTCGATCCACTGCTAAAACCATAGCCGCTTGTACACGCTCAGCATGATCTTCTATATAATCAAGTTTGTCATAATCTGATTGAAGTGCTTGAAGTGGAGTATGAACTGCCCAGTAAGCCATGTATAAAAAGAAAGGTTGGTTTTTATTTTTCTCTATCACCTTAACCGCTTCATCAGAAAGATAATCCGTCAAATATCCATCCGGCTCAAATCGTGGACTATCGTTAAACTGCACAGCATATGGTAGGTTGGGCCACAAGAATTTATCGATAGGATCAAAAGGAAGTTTTGCATTTACAATTTTGGGATCATCCTCAGGTAGAAACATACTTCCAGATTCGATCCAAAGACTTTCATCAAAGCCATGATTAGTCGGTATAAATTCTTCAGTTCCTCCAAGGTGCCACTTCCCTATATGCACCGAGTGGTAGCCTTCTGTCCTGAGCATCTCAGGTATTGTAATTTCAGAAGGAGGCAATCCCATCAGATTAGTTGGTGGTAAACTGTTATCTATTGCGGCGTTATAAATAGGAGGCAACTCCTTATCCTCCTGCATTTTCGCGACTAGTTTTCCAAAACCTTTGGATGTAGGTGTAAACTCATATCCAAACCGCGTAGGAAACCTACCTGTTAACAATGCTGCTCTTGAAGGCGAACAAACTGCAGTTGCAGAATACCCATTAGTACATAGTACACCGTCACCAGCTAATTGATCAATATTAGGCGTTTTCACTTGACCATTAGCCATTCCTCCTTCGTAAGAGCTCACTTCATTAAATCCAAGATCATCAACTAGTACCACGATAACATTGGGTTTGTCGGATGTTCTCGTAGCTGGCCCATCCTCCCACACTATAGCTCGGTTCTCTCCAGTGGGATTGTTTATGGAAGCCAGGATGCCAGGCATCTTATACCAGTTGTATTTAAACCACAAAGCTCCGATGAACAGGATGATCAGTAAAACACCAAGGAGCCTTAATAAGGTCTTTTTCATTGTGAGAAGTGAGAATGACTAAGTATGAAAAGTAAGATATTTTAGGATTCAATTCCTAATCGGTGAGAAGTTATGGTCTTCCGTCCATGATCAAACCGCTTGGCCACCACAGAGTGGGTATCGATATGCAAGTATATCAATGCCAAGATTCATTCCCTATCTTGGCCACTCTATGACGGCTAGGTACAAATTACCAATCAAAGAAGCCCTACAGGTTGAACTGCACCATAAAATCGAGGCTCAAATAGCGTCATATAACAAAGCAATCGCTTCAATCGAAGAATCTAAAATAACGAAACCAAAAGCTCAGCCGGTGACAAATATGAAACCGGGAGAGCTATGATGCAAATGGAGCAAGACAAGCTGACTGCTCAATTAGGGTCGCTTGAACTCACAAAAACTCAACTAAAACAAATCGCACCAGATCTTAATTGTGATCAAGGTATGCTTGGCGCTATAGTCATCACAGACTCAGGTAAATATTACATGTCAGTTGGCCTTGGGAAAATAGTTCTGGCCGAAGAAATCTACTATACGATATCACCTGAGGCACCATTGAGTAAATTATTGATGGGCCAGAAGGTTGGGGATGCAGTTATCTTTAGAGATAGACTATTAGAGGTGATAGATATTATTTAGGTGGACTTAATCTCCATTTTCTTTTCGTATGTAACCCCGTCGAGATATAGATCAGATATTGCTGCAAGGCACGCTATCAGTACAGCACCTTCAGATTTGAAGGTTCAAAAAAAGAGACCGTTATGATCTCCTTTTTAGTTCGCATTTCTATTTGTCCTATCTAGTAACTCTGATACCGCTGTGATAAAAGTGGGTGTTGCTCGTTTTCTTTAATCTTTTCAATCATGCTTGTGATTTGATTGGCTACCAAAGCGTTAGATCCTCCAGCTCTAGTCCGGATCTTGTCAAGGGCATCTGTAGCAGCATATCTATAAAATACATTAGTCACAGGGCTCAATCCAATCTCAGATAGTCTCGATGACTTTGTAACTATATCCTCTGCCGGTAACTGAGCCACCAAAGCACTATAATCATCATAAAAGTTAAAAACAGAGAATAGGCTCACATTAGTCAACTTCTCTTCAAAATATGGGAGATGACTCATATCTCCTGATTTTGCAAGAAGAGAAGAGACTGCGCCAACAAGCTTTGATGTTTTCTCTTCTTTTAGCTCGATAGCCTTACTTAGCGCAGCACCTTCGTCGATCTCATCAAGAGCTTCCAAGGCACTTGATATCACCGTATAAGATTGCTCCTGGTCCAAGACTTGTGATATAAGCCCCTTCACGCCACTTGCATTTTCTCCAGCTAATCTGACAAGTGCAGCACCCCGGACCTCTGAGTGAGAATCCGATAACGCCATCTCTTTATACTTTTTCATCAACTCTTCATTGCCACTTATATCAACATGGTCGACTGCCATCTTGCGAATAGAAAAGTGGTTGTCATCAAGTGCTGATATAAGAGTTCCTTGGGCAGCAGATGTGCCTTTGATGTTATCGATGGCATCATATCGATGGATGTATGTGTCTACCCAGTCATATTGATTGATATACTGCTCTGTTGTCTTCGACATACTCTTGACCATCAAGAGGTGATCATCTCGATCAAAAACTACTAGTGCCGGAGTCTTACTATATGGAAGTTCTATCGTCTGGCTCCTTTGATCAATGAATAGATCGAACTGCGTCTCTTTTCCATTATTGTCAAAGACAGATATAGTAACAGGCAGTTGAAAAATCGCCTTCGCCGTTTCGGCATTTTGAGTTTGATCTACTGTTACTGTCAGTGTATTAGTCGGTTGATCATGTTGATAGGCTACCTCTACCATCGGATGACCAGATGCTAAGTACCACTGATCAAAAAACCAGTGTAAGTCTAAGCCTGAGACATCCTCAAAGGCCATCCTCAGTTCATCCACTTCCACAGCAGTATGCTTGTGGTCGGTCAGATACTTATTCAACCCTGCATAAAAGGCTTCATCGCCTAGCTGGTGTCTCAACATGTGTAGGACCAGTCCACCTTTGTTATAAGAGTGCCCATCAAACATCTCTTCCTTATCACCATATCCGTAGTGAATAAGAGGGTGCATACCTGTCTGGAGGATAGATTGTAGATATCCCTGTAGCTCATTGCGGCGCTGATAACCAGCAGCATCAATGCCATATTTGTATTCTTGCCATAGGTGCTCACTATAGTTAGCAAAACCTTCTTGGAGGGTAAGGTTGGCCCAGCTTTCGCAAGTCACCAAATCTCCAAACCAATGGTGAAAAAGTTCGTGTGCTACGATGAAGTCATTGTCATCATCGATCAGCTCTCTATCTGTTTTTTGGATAAAGTCACCAAAGATGACCGCCGTTGTGTTCTCCATAGCTCCAGAGACATAATCGCGAGTGATGATCTGACTATACTTGTCCCAGGGATATGGATAATCCAGAATACTAGAGAAGTAGTCGATCATTTCTGGGGTATGCTCAAATATTTGCTTTGCATATGGCTCATACTCCGGCTCTACATAGTACTCTAAAAGAAGACCATTGTGTTCTTCTTTGACTACAGCAAACTCTCCTACGGCGATCATAACAAGATATGGTGCATGGGGCTGGTCCATGCGCCAGGTATCCTTGCGCGTACCATCACCATATGATTTGCTCTCTGTGAGAGTTCCATTAGACAGCGTGACAAAATTATCATCTACTGTCATGGATACTTGATGAGTGATTTGCTCATTTGGTTTATCGATGGTAGGAAACCATCTAGAGTTGTGTTCCGTCTCTCCTTGTGTCCAGATCTGTGTAGGTTTTTCTGGATCTTCGTCTCTTGGGTCTATAAAGAAAAGGCCTTGGTCACTTACGATGGCGTTACTACCTCCGCTAGGCCCGCCTGCTGGATGAGCTACATAATCGATCGTGATAAGTGCTTCTTCTCCCTTCTTATATGTTCTTCCTAGCTCTATTTGTAATTTCTTGCCGTCATACTCGTAGTCCAGAGTTGAACCATTTGCGGAAGCGATATCAATAATCTGAAATCCCTGTGCGTCGAGTATCACTGCAGATTGTTCATAGAAATAGGGCTGCATAGTGATATCTGCTCTGCCAAAAACCTTCTCATTAGTCCAGTCAAATCTCACATCCAAATCCATATGTTGAAGGTCCCATACACGGTCTTCAGCTGGATTATAAGGAGGTAAGTTGTACTCTCTCGGCGCCGAGATAACTAGCTCATCTAATTCTCTTTCTTCATACTCTTCGACGTCAGTACCAGAGTCGTAGATCACTTCATCTGGCGTATCAGTTTGATCCGCTGGCACCAGGATACCCTCTTGAGTTTTACAACCCCAGATCAGAAGAGCAAGTAACGGAAGTAATAGTCTCATCATCATTTTATCTGTTCAGAAGTTGTTTTACAATCGCGGCTACCGTCTTACCATCTGCTTGTCCTGCCACTTTTTGTGAGACGATGCCCATCACTTTTCCCATGTCCTTCATACCTGAAGCTCCTGTATCACCGATCACTCCTTCGATAAGTGAAGTAAGTGCTGACTCGTCCATCTGTGTAGGTAAAAACCTTTGTATCACTTCGATCTCTTCTCGTTCGACTACAGCTAGGTCTTCTCTACCTTGTTTTTCATAGATATCTAAAGAGTCTTGGCGTTGTTTAACAAGCTTCTGTAGGAGCCTGATCTCTCCTGCACTATCAAGACCTTTGCCCGTTCCATCTGTCTTAGCAAGTAAGATGGCCGCCTTGACGGCACGTATGCCACGCAATGCTGCTTGGTCTTTTGCCTTCATCGCTTCTTTTAGTGCGGATGTTATAGTTTGTTCTAAACTCATGATGATGTTTGTGTATCTATGGTAATAGTAAGTTGTATAAAGTCTTCCAGAGAAAGTTGCTCTGGGCGTTTTGTCATGATTTCTTCTTGAAGTAAGCTCTCATCTTTGATCAATGGCTTAAGGGTGTTGCGCAGCATTTTTCGTCTTTGATTGAACGCACTTTTGACCACCGTTCTAAATAACGCAGAAGAACAAGGTAGGGTATACTGATCCTTGCGCTTTAAGTATAACACTGCGCTATGCACTTTGGGTGCGGGAAAAAATGATCCTGGACTTACCTTCATGATAATCTTGGCATCATAACTCGCCTGTATCAATACACTTGTCACCCCATAGATCTTACTACCAGGTCCAGCCGCGATCCTCTCAGCAACTTCTCTCTGAAACATGCCGATCACTGCAGGTACGATGTCTTTGTATTTATCTATCCTGAAAAGTATCTGACTTGATATGTTATATGGAAAGTTGCCAACGACAGTATACTCTTCTTTATCAAAGACTTTCTCTAGCGGAAGTTTGAGAAAATCCTCTTGTATCAGCTGGTCTTCTCCAAGCCCAAGTTCTTGTTGTAGATGATGGACCATATCCCAGTCAGCTTCCACTGCTTTAAAGTTCAACTCGGGCTTTTGGACGAGATATTTGGTGAGAGCTCCTTTGCCAGGTCCTACTTCCAGCAGGTTATCATTAGTCCGATAGTCAAGTGCGGCGGCAACGATGCGCTCTGAGATAGACTCATTAATCAAAAAATTCTGTCCGTATGACTTCTTTGGCCTCACCTTTGAGTTTTACGAGGTACAAAAGTCTCTTTTTTTTCTCTGTTATTCTCCTCTTCTCATTTCTTCTCACTTTCGTAAATGTTGGTCTTCAATACTGCCACCTTAAGGAGTAGTATATTTGCGGCTTAAGAACGTAAGTATGAGTAAGGCTAGGCTAGGTATCACTATCGGAGATATAAATGGCATTGGGGCAGAAGTGATCATCAAAGCTCTCAATAATAGTATGCTCTTTAACGAATGCACGCCCATCATATATGGCTCTTCGAAGGTCATGGGCTATCATAAAAACATCGTCAAGGATCTAGATTTTCACTTTAACAATATCAGTAGGACAGACCGTGCTCCATCAGGTAAAGTAAGCCTGATAAACTGCTGGCAGGAAAGTGTGAAGATCAATATAGGTGAAGCTACAGAAGACAGTGGCAAATGTGCTCATATCGCCCTCGATCGAGCAGTCGGGGATTTGAACAAAGGTTTTATAGATGCCCTTGTCACAGCACCTATCAATAAGAAAGCCATGAAGATGGCTAACTTTCCCTATCTCGGCCATACCGAGTATATAGCGAAGTCAGCAGATATGCTCGGGCAGGAGTTAATGATGTTGATCTCTGATGAACTTAAAGTGGGTCTAGTATCTAGTCATATTCCGCTGCGCAGAGTCCATGAACAGTTATCAAAAGAGAGAATCAAAGATTGTATTACTATTCTCAATGACACTTTGGTTCAAGACTTTGGTATAGAACGACCCACGATAGCCATCATGGGTCTTAATCCTCATGCAGGCGATGGTGGCGAGATTGGCACAGAAGAAGAAGAAATTATAAAACCCGCCATCATAGAAATGAAAAAAGGTGGGATGATAGTAAGTGGCCCTTATAGTGCCGATGGCTTCTTTGGAAGCTCTACTTACAGGAGATTTGATGCTGTATTAGCTATGTATCATGATCAAGGTCTCATCCCTTTTAAAGCTTTATCATTTGGTTCTGGTGTAAACTATACAGCTGGTCTAAATATCATCAGGACATCTCCTGATCATGGCACCGGATATGACATCGCAGGAAAAAACATTGCTGATGCATCATCCATGAGGCAAGCAATTTATTCTGCTATTGACATCTGGAGATCAAGAAAAGAATATGATGAGATGCACCAGAGCACAGTAGACAAAGTAGAAATTCAAAGTGCAGGAGAAATCGTTTAGATTATAATTTTAGCCTAGTGATCAGCATTTTTAAAAAGAATGATGTTCTTAACATAGCTCTACTATTGCCCTATGCGATTTTAATTAGGCTTAGAAGCTTCATCCATCCGGAGAGCTATGTGCTTAAAGATGAGGATTCGATTCTTGCAGTTTGGTTTTTTACACTACTTCCTCAGCCATTCGTTCAATCAGTCATCGCTACATTG
>CAYYBR010000205.1:0-7749 GCA_964470035.1 uncultured Saprospiraceae bacterium | reverse complement strand
TTGATGTTAAGACAATTATCGTCAGTTGTATAAACGATCAATCCGATAGCAGGATTTAATATTCCATCTCTCTCAAGTGTAGTCATTCGAGGTGGCAAAAAGCCCTTGTTATCAGAACTAACTTCGAGTATAGCACTTTCATGGGGCACTCCCCCATTTTCATCTATAATTATAGGTGTATTTATTTCTGTTATTCTTTGGGCAAAAAGAAAGAATGGACATGCTACAAAAAATACAATAATCTTAAATCTATAAGTACTCATAATTAAAGATTAATTCCTTCCAATTTGAAAATCAGTTAAAATAATATTTGTCTTTATTGTTCCAAGTTGGCTGTCATTTCCGCAACCAAAATATCCCCCATTGTCATGTCCCCAATCAACCAACCATAGATTACCTTGAAGGTCTACTCGCCCAAAAAAATCTAATCCAAATTGTGTAGAAGAATTGATACCAGGAATATTAAAGATAGTGCCAGAAGTCCCATTAGGATCCTCTAAGGTGCCAGAGATCACAAAATTGAAAGATGAAAAATAATGAGAAGGTTGGCCATTGACAGTCCATAATACATGTCCAAAAGCATCTTGCTCAGTTATAAAAGTATTACCTACCTGTAGATTCATTACAGCTCTTGAAGTGATTGTTAAGTTTTCGTAATCGAAAGTGAGAAGTACGGCATCAGTATCTAAAAAGCTGCCAACATGGATATTACTAATACCATCAGTTATAAAATAAGCCCTATCAGTATTTAAAGAGCCAATATTATCTAATCCTAATGCTGCAAAAGTGAACGTTAGCCCTTGCCAGATAACAATGTCATTTTGATCGTCTACCCATGCAGTTGAAAGCATCCCTGGCATAGGAACAGGTTTTGCTGTTGATGACAATCCCTCAGGTCTATTTGGAAGAAAATCTGAAATTATATCCTCTTGCCCATCTCTAGTCCATGTAAGCCAATCTTGACCGGATGTAGAAGTCGTATTTGTTTGAGCAAGCCTTAAAGACAAATCTTCCCATAAGATATAACTATCATGGTCATCATTAGAAAAGTTAAAAACACATTCACTAGGTACGAAGGCCTCTATAGGGTTAGGGGTGTAAAATATACTTGCCCACGCTTCATCACTTTCACTTACATTACAGTAACAGATAAACGGATTCCTTCCCCCTTCGCCATCTGGGTCTATATAATATATACCGTCTACTGCAGCGGGGTTATTATTTTTAATATCGTTACAGTCCTTTCCTGGTTCATCAAAACTTCCTATACCCGTAACGGTACTAGCTCCCACATCAAATTGACCTATTTCTTGTTGAAAAGCCCCACAATTGGCATCTTCATATTCTATACTTATAGAGTAGAGGTCTGGCGGAAGATTATCAATTATTTGTGGAGACTGTAATTCTCGAGTGACATCGAAAGTCTCGTTTACCCCAGCGAGACGGATTGTTATAAAGTCTGAGTCTTGACTACCATCGAAGCTTATGATAACAGAGGATCCGATGACATCTACCTGGATATTGGAAATAGGCGATGATGCGGGCTCGCAGCACCTTTTATACCAGAGCATTCCATTGTAAATATTTAGGCAATCATCATCAATTGTGAAAACTACCAATCCTATTGCCGGATTAACAATTAGATCTCTTTCCGTAGTAGTCATAGTAGGAGGCAAAAAACCCTGAGCATTGCTGGATATTTCCAACATAGCACTTGAATCTATTTGAACCTGATCATCATCCTCAATATGGGTCTCTACAAAACGAGTATATGCCTGAGAAAATAAGCTCGGTGCGTATAATAGCAGTGATGCTATAGCGATGATTTTTGAGACAGGAACCAAGAGATTTAGAAGTTATTACTCCTAAAATTAAGAATTTAGCCTAATTCTAATAATTGAATGCACAAAATTTAACAAATCGCCTTGGAACTCGTATTTGTTGCGTTTATCATTATGTTTTAATGAGGTTATATCAGAAACAACAAATATACTTATGCATTCTCATAACAATTGGGTCTACCTCAGATCGAGGCTAGCACTTCCATTAACATCACCAATCTTAACTCCTATGAAATCTAAGCCGGTGGCATTACCTCTCAGATTGTTAATCTCTACAGTTTGAATAATCTGATTGTTAGCAACACTTTGAGCGATGTCCTGACTGGCCTCTACAAATCTCCAACTGTTATTATTAGTAAATCCATTGATCTGCTCAAGGATTACCCTTCTCATCTCAGCAAGATCCCCTGTCGTGACCGATCCGCTATTGTTAGCATCAGCAGCGATGAGCTGATAAGGATCAGAAAATGTATTGAATGAGAGTATATGTCTTACTACGAGAACTAAGTCTGTAGATGTAACTCCATTGGCTAGGACTGCAGATGTAGGCCTTGCTGATAAGCTCAAACTAGATCCTTCTGATAACGAAGGTATAGAGTAGGACCCATTAGATCCGGTAACTGCCATGACCAGACCTGCATCATTGATGATTTCTACACCTTGGATGGGCTGCCCATCAGTACTTCTTACAGTACCTGATGCCGAAAACTGCGCAGGTGGTGGAGGTGGCGGAGGTGGACACCCTCCTTTATTAATCGTCAAGAAAAGTGATTGGTCAGAAAGAATCGCACAATTAGACGCTGTGATATTAGTAATGGGCTCTCCTACGCGTGCATCTAAGGTGCCATCAAAGCTGAGCCCATATACTCTTTGTGTGGCTGGACCTGAGCCTTCGAAGTCAAAAGATGATGCTTGGATAACAGACTGAAGTATGAGATTTTCATCGGTAAGTAAGTACACATAGTTAAGGCCAGGTTCTACAAATTGGTTATTGAGAAAAGGCACTACGTCTGACTCACCATCGCTTGGACATATGTTTACACTGCTTACCCATGCAGTTGTAGCTGTATTCGTCTCTAAACACTCAAAAGTTTGTCCACAGTTCTCTTTATTGACAGTAAGGAAGAGACCGGAATTTGAACGGATTAAGCAGCCCGTTGCAGTAATGGTAGGCATAGGTTCTCCCACTGTGTAAACAAGATCTCCTCGATAGGATACTCCAAAAACAAACTGTGTTTCGAGGCCTGATCCTTCAAAGTTATATGTGTCATCGAAGACGACATCTACAATCAGATTATTAGCGTCTACGACGATATAGGCATACTCATCTCCCGCTGGAATAAATAAGGTGTTTCTTAGCTCTACTCTATCTGCTTCTCCGTCATTAGGACACACGGTGACACTCGATACCCAGTCGGTAGTAGCCACGGAAGACTCTCCACAGGTCTCCATATCATCACCACCACCATCATTTCCGCCATCATCATCACCTCCGTCAGAACCGCCACCATCGCCACCACATGAGTTAGCACCTAATCTTCCAGAACCCCAATGCGCCCGAAACGCAAAACAACGGAATACGATATGGTCAAAATCTGAGATGCCGACGCCCTGAGGTACAGGAAATGATCTAGCACCACTAAAGTGTCCTAACTCTGCGATATCTGCGATCATAACTGCTCCAGCAACTTCGACACTATCTGTAGACAGAAAAATCTGTACATCTGGTCCTCTGTCTGTTCTGAAGTCTGCTCCTAGTCTGAACTCTAAGCTTCCATCAGGTAGCTCAACTAGTGTTGCTGTACCTGAAGTATTATATATTCTACTTCCTATAAGACTAGAGGAACGCTCACAGTCCTGAGCGAGGCCATCATTTACGATAAGTGCGAAAAGAAAAACTCCTATTAAGTATTTCATGCTTACAAAAATATGAGGTTACATATATATATACACCCGAGGAAAAACTAAGGTTGCTAGAATTGACAAATATCTCGCGGATCATATGCATCTTCATGGTACTTTAGTTCATTAATACACTTACGTAAATGAAGGCAATCAGATGTAACACACTAGGGCTTCCTAGGGCTTTAGCACTAGAAGAACTACCTAGTCAACCGCTCGGAGAGAGAGATGTAAGGATAAAAATACACGCATGTAGTGTCAACTTTCCAGATACATTAATTATCCAAGGATTATATCAGTATAAGCCAGATCTGCCTTTTACTCCTGGCACTGATATAGCTGGAGAGGTCACAGAAGTCGGGATTGCCGTAAAGCATTACAAGGTAGGCGACAGAGTATTTGGTGCCATCCAGACAGGTGGCTTTGCTGAAGAAACAGTGGCTAATGCAAAAATGGTCTTCCCCATACCACCAGGTATGGACTATATCATTGGTTCGTCATTTATGATGGCATATGGGACATCATATCATGCGCTGAAGCAACGAGCAAGAATAAAAGAAGGTGAGACACTCGTGGTCTTAGGAGCTTCGGGTGGAGTTGGACTGGCTGCGGTAGAACTAGGGAAACTCATGGGTGCTAAAGTAATCGCATGCGCATCGACTGATGAGAAGCTCGCTCTATGTAAAGAGTACGGAGCAGATGAGACGATTAACTATACTCAAGAGGATCTTAAGAAGCGTATCAAGGAATTAACTGACGGATCTGGAGCAGACGTAGTATATGACGCTGTCGGCGGTGATAATGCAGAGAAAGCCCTTAGAGCTCTCGCATGGAAAGGTAGGTTCCTAGTGGTAGGATTCGTAGCAGGCATACCAAGTATCCCGCTTAACCTTCCGCTGCTTAAGGGATGTGAGATAGTAGGTGTCTTCTGGGGCAGTCACATAGCACGTGAGCCCGAGGTACACCAACAAAATATGATGGAACTACTCGGTTACTATCAGACAGGAAAGCTTAACCCACATGTCTCTAAGACTTACTCCTTAGAAGATGTACCGCAAGCGCTCACCGATATGATGAATAGAGAGGTTAAAGGGAAGGTCGTCATCGTACCATAAATCAATCTGTGAAGAACCTCTTCTCTATACCTTATCCGAGAAAAACCCTTGGGAAATATCTCTTAATATTAACTGGTATAGGCCTTACGGTTAACTTCATAATTCTAACTTTTCAACCTTTTCGTACCGATAGCTTTAATCATCCACATAAGTTTTGGATCCTTTTTGGGTATGGCGTTAGTATCGTATTAGCAGGATCACTCTATTATATCGCTAGCTTCAAAGTACTACGCCGTGACGGTTCTAAGAATTGGAACATTGTAGCTGAAGTAACAGATTTGTTCGCTAGTGCGATCTTGAGTATAATCGCCACATACGTTTACTATAATTGGATATTTGGTGGAGTCTGGAGTCTGCACGGGTTCTTAGACTTTTTGTTGGTGGCAAGTTCTGTGGCATTGATACCAGTGATCATAAGTTTCTTCTTTCTCTACTTCTCTTGGAAAGATGTTTTGTTGAGTCAAGTCGTCGATCACAAAAAGAGCGATGGTCTTGATCGCATCACTTTGATAACCGGACAGAATAAAACTGATCTCGTAGAAACAAAGCTGAGAGATTTACTCTATGCGAAAGCACAAGACAATTATGTCATGCTTTATATCAGAGAGAATGAAAAAATCCAAAAACACCTGATAAGAAGCACTCTGGCGAAGATCCATGAGCAACTTGATCAAGACATCATATTAAAAACTCATAGGTCCTATCTTGTTAATAGACATCACATTCTCAAACTCGTGGGTAACAAGAGCAAGGCGGCGCTTGAAGTCGCACAAATCAATCATAGTATACCTGTATCTCGGTCTATGTTTGATCAAGTCAAATATTACATAAAAGACTGATAATCAGCGTACTTGTGGCGAATAGCAAGGGTATTGCAACTCGCCCTTCGTTGTAATTCGCCACAGAAGTAAGTCACCCATCACACTACTTGGTCTAAGTCAAGTTACTCCCTACATATTTGTCTCAGAATCAAAATCTGAAAGACATGAAATATTTTTTAATCACTTCTATTTTACTCTTCTCTCTCGACTTCTTTGGTCAAGAAACTACTGGTCATAGACAAAGAGAAATCGGTATAACTCTTGGCGTCAGCAAATGGAATATCCAAGAGCATAGATTCTCTAGGAGGGTGAAACCCACGTCCATCGCTAGCTATGGTCTTTTCACGAAAAGTCAGTCTGAGCAATCTCGATTTGACTTTTCTGCCACATTTGGTCTGAACATGAAGCCCCAAAGCGGCACAGCTATCAGATATGGTCTCATCAATCCTCAAATGGATTTTACCTACCAAAGAAGGGTCGGTAATATCTGGCTTGGACCCTTCCTGAGTAGTGAAACACTCATCAACATACCATTCAATACGAGCCAAAGCTTTAACAACAATCCTGTCAGTTATACAGGTGTAACGAGTCTCGGCATAGCCGGAGATTATAATATAGGATTAGTCGATGACAGAATCACAGTCAATACTGGAGCACAAGCTGCTCTTATCAGCCATCTTATCAGACCAGCATATGCACATCCATATCCTGAAGGATTTCTAGATGAAGAAGTGTTTGACCCAACAAGAGAAGGTATCGCTAAAGCGATAGCTAAGAGTGGCAAAATAAGATCAATCAAAAATGTCCAATCCTTCAGAATACGATTTGGCATATCGTATATGCTTGGAGACAAATTCAAAATTGGCCTTCAGTACGAATCTCAGCTACTCAGAGTAAAAGAAGAAAAATCTCTCAACGCAACGAAGCAGGACCTACTCCTCTCGCTCTCATATGTATACTAAAAACAAACTATCAGAATCAAAAAAATCTATATCCATGAAAAACTCTGTAATTATCATAATCGCTATATCAAGCATACTCAGCTCTTGTGCACACGGTATTTACGAAAGTGTAACTGAACATGACAACAAAGCGGTCTACGACGAATTTTGGCATCACGTACATGAAAACTACATCTACTTCAGGGAGAAGTCAGTGGACTGGTCGGAAGTGTATGAGCAATATGGTTCTCATCTCTCTACTGATAGTCCAGATAGAGAGTTATTCGAAGCTATGGAGTCTTCGCTTTTAGAATTAAAGGATTCTCATAACAGACTTACTACGTCCATAGGTAATGGAAAGGTTTATAATTACAAAAAGGGGTTTGATATCCATTTCTCCTTAGAAGTAGTAGATCAGAATTATATTGATGGGGCATTATCGCAAGCTAATATATTCTCTTATGGTACGATAGATGCGAGCACGCTTTATGTCCATGTACCAACGATGACTGCCATCCCTAGTCTAAGAGCCTTACTAAGACGAGAGACGACTGATCAAACAAAATCAATAATTATAGATCTTAGAAATAATGCTGGTGGGAATAGTAACTATGTGCCCTCACTACTAAGCGACTATGTCACTCAACGAGAATACCTAGGGGCATATATAGAAAAGTCAGGATCTGGCATAGATGATAAAACACCGCCCATAAAAATCTATGCGGAACCTAATGCAGCGTATCAGTTTAATGGAAAGGTCTACTTACTGATCAATAGAGTGGGATACAGCGCAACTTCTTACATGGCCGCGATGTGCAAAGATCTTCCAAACTTCACCGTCGTAGGACAAGTCACTGGTGGTGGTGGTGGTGGAAATGCTGGATATGAACTCTCTAATGAATGGATTATCAATGTATCGGTAAGTGACTTCGTAGATAAGGATAACAGATCAATAGAACTCGGTGTCGAACCGAATATCAAAATAGAAAACACCAAAGAGGACCTAGAAATAGGTAAAGATGTAATGCTTGAAGGAGCGTTATCGCTCAGATAGATTTTGATTCTTTAAGAGGCCCAGAACAGAACTGGGCCTCTTAGTTAGGCCAAATCTTAGAGCATCTCTATATGT
>CAYYBR010000204.1:0-7766 GCA_964470035.1 uncultured Saprospiraceae bacterium | reverse complement strand
CATAAGTCTACATCATTGAATGCGACTTTTAGATTGTTTTCATCCATGCCTCCCACTTCTCTGAATTTACTTGTCTTCAAAAGCAGACATGCGCCTGTGCATGCAGAAAGGTTTTGATCTAAATGCGCTCTTAAAAAATAACCTGGTTCTTTATTGTTCATGAACTTATGTGAGTGGCCCGCTACACCGCCAATCCCAGTTATGACACCTGCATGTTGTATGGTTGTATCGGGATAAAGCAACTTTGCCCCAACAGCCGCTACATTACTCTGTACTCCTATCCCTACCATCTGTCTGAGCCAGCCTTTGGACAAGACCTCGGTATCATTGTTAAGTAATAAGATTAGATCTGAAGATATGAGGTTCGCTGCATGATTTATTATAGCACTAAAGTTAAACTGGATATTATATTCTATATATCGAATGTGTTTGTGCTGTTTAGTGATTCTTTTGAGATACCTAAAAAGTTCTTTGTCGGTGCTATTATTGCTGATGAGTAAGATTTCATAGTTGGAATATTCTGTTTTGTTGAGAATGCTACTTATACATTGTACGAGTATCTCCTTTTGATCTTTGAATGGTATTATAATAGAAACAGAGGGATTACCTTCTGGTATGTACTGTATGTTATATGCACCGAACCATTGAGTAGGTTTTATTTGACCATTAATTCTGTTTCTGGCCAAATGACTGTTTAGTGACTTTATAGCAGAAGATGTTACATTTTTCTTTGCCTGTGGATTTATGCTAGTGCTTGTGGGTAGAGTCCTCCAGTGATACAGAATTTTGTCTATGTGATGTATGCTGGATGTGATGTCGGCTATGCGAAGAAATAGATCGTGATCTTGCGCTCCTTCGTACCCTGTGCGAAACCATCCTGCACTATCTCCTGTTTTCTTTTTTATTACAGATAAGTGGCAAATATAATTTTGACAGCGTAAAAGAAATAGGTTGAAATCAGACTTGAAGTGTGGGGAGTGCCTTTCGTTATGTTCATCTATTTTATCTTCATCGGAGTAGATGAAATCGTATTTCTTGATATTCAAGCATTTCACAACCTCGTATAAAGCTAATGGTGATAAAACGTCATCATGATCTAAAAGTGCTACATATTCTCCTGTAGCTAAGTTGATGGCGTTATTACTTGCTTCTGATATACCCTTATTTGATTGACCGTAGCGGATTGAAATTTTTGGATTGTTTAATTTCTCTAGCTCGTTGAGATAGTTGATAGTGCTTGGGTTTTTTGAGCAGTCGTCGTATATGCAGATTTCCCAATTTGTATAAATCTGACTTGTAACGCTCTCTATAGTAAGCTCGAGCCATTTTCTATCAATGTTGTAAGTAGGTATGATGATGGATATGAGAGGGGTGTATTCGAAAAAAGACTGGTTGTAGCTGTTTCTTAAGCTGAGTATATCACATAGTTCCTTTCGGAGATAATATTTATAAAGTGCTTTATTGTTATCTTCCTTATTATCTAGCTCTTTGGTGGATATGAACTCCGATCTTGAGATATGTATGTCGAGATAGAAGTTAAGTTTATCAACAATGCGTAGTTTGATGCTAGGGTTTGATGATGTAGTTGAAGGGTGGAGTGAGTGTTTAATTATGAATCCGGTATTCTTATTGAAGACTTTATCCTGGAATGCAAATGTTACATCTGGTCGAGCGAGCTCTATGGGTTCAGTTGCACAAAGATGATTATTGATAATTAGCTCAACTCTCAAAGAGTCATGGTTTGACATGGCCCATCCTCTTATTGTAATCTCAGATTGATCATTAATTAGTTTATCATCAAGGGTATATAAGAATTGACCTTCTTCTATGCCGTTTGTTCTGGTATAGTCTATTCTTTTTTGAAGGATCGTTGAGTTTTCAATGATCCGGTCAAGGGGTTCATGTAGTACGGCATATCTAAATTTATTGAGGAGGGTTGTGTCTTCTAGTATTTTAAAGCACCTATTAGGATTGGATAGGAAGCTGCGCAGCAGGTGGAGGTTGAAGCTTATAAAGAAAAAGATACCTCTGGTTGCTAGTAGCTTTTCAATTGAGATGAGTTTAGAAGCAAGTCCTGTTAGCTTATAGTAATTGAAGATTATAGCTCTGTCAATTGTCAAGTTAGCCTCAGCCATGGATGTAGTGCGTTGTAGTGTCTTATGATGGTATAGCTATCATATCATATAATACTGTGCTAAATCCCTATTGTAAATGAATCCTAGTCTCTTTAACAGAATAATGGTTAGAATTAACTAGTTGAATGTGATGATATGTCAATGCTCCTGTAGTCCTAATGATTTGAATGTGAAGGGGTGAGGGAGTGCCCTATTTTGTTCTGCTTATAAAGAAGAGTGATTCATTAGGAGCAGTTAATTTGGGTGGTAGTTCCTATGAAGTCGAGGATGGTATGATTAGGAAGGCTAGGTTTATACGATAGGCCAACTGTCAATATTCCGTTAAATGCGTATCCTCGCTATAACAATCATCACGATGCGCAAGTCTTGGATATGTTCTTTGCACATGTGAAGAACTCACCAGGAAAATCACTTATCATGAAAATTTTGTATCAACTTATCCTTTTGTTTTCATTTGTGAATTGTAGTACGGTACAGTCTGCGGAGTCTGGTCCCTTTTCTGGTTTGATAACAGATCTGTCCATAGATGTACAAGGTGAAGATCGGGAGTATCATCTGTTTCTTCCTGATCAACCTAATGGTGCGGGGGTAGTTTTTCTTTTTCATGGTCACTCAGGAAGCAGTGATCAAATCATCGGCAATGACGGAAGAAAGAAGCCGTACAATGTATGGCTTAGTATCGCAGAAAGAGATAATCTCATCCTAGTCATACCCAATGGTAATAAAGGAAGCAAAGGCAAAAGAGGGTGGAATGATTGTAGGAAAGATGTAGCGACTAATCCGAATTCTGACGATGTCCTCTTCGTTAGTACTCTGATAGATCATATCCTCACAGAATACAAGGCTGATGAGAAGCGAGTCTATGCCCTTGGCACCTCTAATGGCGGACATATGACTCAACGCCTGGCAGTAGAGATCCCTCACAAGCTAGCTGCCTTTGGATCAGTGGTATCATCACAAACGCTCAATAATAATTGTATAGATAAGGAGCTTCCGATATCAGCACTGTTCATGAATGGTACGGAAGACACTTTTATCCTTTATGACGGAGGAGCTATTATATCCGGTAGAGGAGAGGTGTTGTCTACGGAGGCAACAGTCGCCTTTTGGGTTGAGAGAAATCAAACGGATACAACTCCAGAGAAAAAGGTATTTCCAGATTTGAATAGAAGGGATAATTCTACTGTGGAGAAGTATCATTATAAAAATGGAGTGAATAACACAGAAGTTGTGCTGTATAAAGTGATAGGTGGTGGGCATACAGAACCAAGCTTCTCTCAGCGATATAGTAGGATCTGGCTTCGTGTCGTTGGCGCTCAAAATGGAGATATAGAGCTGGCTAATCAAGTATGGTCATTTTTCAAGGATAAGTCTCGGTCGTGATGAAAGGGGAGTAGATAAATCCCTTAGAACTCACCATCATCCCATATACCTCTCATGTAACCAGAGTCCTCCAAGTCCAAGTAGGGTGATGGCATACCACCAATACAATGAAATCTCTTGCTGAGTGGTAAGTGTAGTGGGTGCTGCTTGGTCTGTGCGTTCATGTGATACCACGCTGTTGATCTTCGCAAGGTGACGCTGTCTCACACCAGCCCACGCTTCTTGCTCATGTGCATAGAAGGTAAGTTCTTCTGAGTCATGGATGCGGATGGTGTTGGTACCTGGTTGTGGGAGTGCGCTAACTTCGGTACTTCCGCTTAAGAAGGGTGTGTCGGTAAAGAAGAGCTCTGTAGAGTCATTGAAGATAGGAGGTGTACTGATCTTTTGATTAGTTAGGATGGTGATGTCAGTTGGTTCGTCTGCCCAAACCCAATCATTGTGGCTGAGTTGAGAGGTGGGGGAGAAGTCCCTGTATAGTCTAGAAAAGATGGTTGACCATAGATTTTGGTAGTTCTTGGCTTGGTCGGCAAGGATGAGCTTGTAGGTGTCTTCGATGGTCAAAAGTGCGATGTGTCCCAAGCTTCTCGACCGAAACTTGGATAGCGTGTGACCTTGGAGTCGGGCAGATCTCCAGTTTGCGGTAGATGTGTAACCGAGTAATGCCACGTCATCTGCTGACGTCTTCCACTTGATCTCCTCGGAGGAGGAAAGAGTTGGAAGTGTGATGTCTTGTGCTTTCCTATCACTTTGTTCTGCTCTGAATATAAGTGCGAGTCCTTGGTTAGCGACAGTGCCTAGGATGTTGTTTCTTTCTTGCTGTGATAGTTGATTCCAACTAGCGATGTCTGTGATGATGTAGTCGAACGACTGGATGGTCTTTCTAGTAAGTGTATTGAGGTCTTGCCTTTGGCTGTTAGAAAAAGAGGTGCTGTACTTGCCTTTGGATATCTGTGACCTGAGGGCAAAAGAGTTGCCTATAGAAGTCCAGTAGTTTTTCAGGTAGTTGATCTCAAAAGATGGGAAGGATGACAAGACCAACATGCTCCAAGTAGGTTCATGTGCTACTTTGATCGGGAGCTTTTCTAGTATAGAATCTGACTCTGTGAGCGCGATGATGTCGTATAAATATGCGCCGGCCACTGGTGCAGTACTTTGTATGGTAAAGTCAGCCCCCGTGATCGTCGCCTTACTTGATGAGCCGTCGGGACTTACAAGGTCTATACCTGTTATCCCTGCTCCCTGGAGCTTGCCGCGGAGTGTCCACTGCTCTCGCTCGGTGATCTTAGGAAGGGTGATCTCCGAGATACCTGTGATGGTATCTGTAGGTATGAAGTCGAGATGATATCCTTCTAGGAGGGCTAGCTCTTCTGTGTTGAGACCGATGCCATGTATCTGTACTTTGTCTGTCGAGGATGCTGCTTCAGAGTTCAGAAAGTCATGAACACTTGTATAAGAGTTTTGCTTCTCGGACTCACCGTATGGCGTGATGATATGAGCGGTCTGAGATGGGATGTCTTGCCTCGTGCTTGGCTTGAGGAGGATGAGACCAAGGCCTATGAGTCCTACAACAAGGAGCAAAGACCTAATGAGTAATCGCAGACCAGATGTCCTTCTTGCGATCAGTACTATACCGATTAGTCCGACAATGATCAGGATGCCACAGACGATCCAAATCTGATTATGAGGTATGCCCCAGTCCAAGATTAGAGGTTGAGTTTTTTGGCGACTGAGAGGGTGACCTCATGTGCGTACTGTGTAGGGTTAGCGATGGCTCGTGCTTCTTCGGGTAGTAGCTTGATCAAGGACGCCCTGAGGAGGTCTAGGTCTTCCTGTTGAGTAGTCGCAAAGTCTCTTTTGATCTTGTTAGCGTCGCTGAGCACAGATAGCATGTCTGGTCGTTGAAGAACCATGCGCGCTATGGTTGGAATGGTGATGTCTAGCTGGTCAAAGATCAACTGTCCATCATCTGTGCCCAAGGCTGTGATCAGGTCTTTGATAGGTCCATATGCTTGCGTGTCGTCGACTTGGATGGCAGAAGCAGGGTTAGAGATGTCATCGAGATCACCTTGTAGTCTGAGTTCGCCTTCTTTGATGGCTGGTGGCTCATAGCCGATACGGTGGACATAGATGCGAGCGTGGTTTTTGACCTCCTGCAGTAGCTCAAGACTTTGATATTGGTAGGGTAGAGAAGTAGCGGGGTCAAAGAGACGCAAGTGCAACTCGGCATCCCACATCTCTGATAAGGCCGCTTTGAGTTTGCTCTTGGAAGAGATCTCTAAGAAGGTGTTGACTTCGGCATCATCATGGTTGTGGGAGAGTTCTTCCACCCAAGTCGGTCGGGATGGATCTTGGTTTCTTCTTTCTGTGCCCTTGGTAGAAAGAAGCTGACCCTCTTCCTCTTCATGATCGTGGTCATGCATGAACTGACTAAGTAATTCTCTAGCGCTAGTGAGTTGCTCAGATGCTCCTCCATGGTCGTGATCATGGTCATGATCGTGGTCATGATCATGTTCTTCTTCGCCCTCGAGATCAATCTCATTTTGGATGGCGATGCCGCTTTCATTTTCTTCACCGAGAAACTGGCCATACTTCAGGCGAAGGAGCTTCTGGTCAAAGCCAAGCGCATTGCTCGCTTGCTTGAAAGAGTCTACGGAGATCTTGTCTCTGTCCTTGAGCAACTTCTCGCTATCGATGATGATTTGTCGCTGACTGCGGAAGAAATCGGGTATTAGATCGACAGCAAGTCCCCCTTCATCTATGTAGTCGTAGCTGGAAGTATCTTGAAGAGCGATAAAGTAAGTCGGGGACTTTACCCAATGATCGCCATAGGGATAGTTGTCGGTGGTCTTTATGTGGAAGTAAAGCTCGTCTCCGGGTTCCATCTTGAGATCGGCGGTGCTAAAGCTGTAAGAACCCTGATAGCTGGATCTGCCTTGCTGGAAGTTCTTGAGATCGAACTTGCGCTCTCTAAACTTTACTGCTTCTCCTGATCCCTTGGCTATGGTCGCAGAGATGTAGGCTTCTGACAACTGATAATCATCTTGTAGGGCTACCTCAAAGGAGATGATATGATTCTCTTCCCAAGGAAGCTTAACGTATTCTTCTAGGCCAGTGATGACGGCTTGTGGCTTTTCGTCGAGCTTGACCTTGATGCTGTGGAAGTCGGAGATGAAGTCGATGTCCTTGTTGTAATATCCGTATTGGTAGAAGTCGGACTCGAAGAACTCTTGAGTGATCGCCGACTGACGAGTCACATCTATTTTATCTTTTTCACTGAACCGAAAGTAGAGCTTGTCGATCGCTCCCTTAGTCTTAGCTATCCAAGTGACCTTAGATCCTTCTGTGATGGCGATGTTAGGATCTTGGTGATATTGGGTGGGTCGTCCGGTATAGGGCGCTGGATCTTCTTTGATGATCAGCTCCTCGATGTAGGCAGTGTCGATACCTTGATCGACGGCAGCTTCTTTTGTTTTTTCAAATGCTGTCGCAGTGACTGCCGCGTCAGACGGAGGGCCACCTTGATGACCTAGTAGCGACTGCAGAGCAACAGACCCGATCAGCATGGCTGCGATGAGCAAGAGAGAGTTTTTAAGCTGCAACTGATTCCATGGAAGGGTATAGTTGACGCTGGCGAAGTCTTCTTCGGCTTTACTTTTTTGTAGTGCAGCGAGGGTGTTGCTCGGGGCATCTGTAATAAGTAACTCGCCGCTATAGGCAAGTTGTTTGTTTTGCTGGTGTGCGAGGTGCAGCGCGTCTTGTAGCTCTAAGGGATAGTTAGTGGAGAGCTTGTAGAGGGCACCGGCTCCAAGTAGGATAACGCCTGCCGACATGCCAAGAGATACCCAGTTCATATAGAATAAGGCCGATCCGCCCACAACCAATAGCAGCAAAAGCCCACCTGTCATCAGGAGATGTCGTCGCTTCCAACGACGTAGTAACATTTGTGGATTTTGGATGCTCATGATGGATCTGCGAGTTGGTGAGCATATAGTCGCTCGCCGATGATGAGTAAGGCGAGTAGGGCGAGCAGTTCTAGATGAAGTGGACGCTTGACGATTGAGGCTCTTGCTTCTTCGGGGGCCTGATGAGTTGCACTCATGTAAGGTGCTGTAGTTGGGTCGAGTACTCTTAGGTCGCGGTCATAGATATTAGTGTAGTGCTGCGTCAAGAATGAGGCCAGGAGGATAGGTAGATTCGTATCGATGATGTTTTCTCGATTGATATCGCCAGTGATGTGTAGGGTAGACT
>CAYYBR010000203.1:0-7804 GCA_964470035.1 uncultured Saprospiraceae bacterium | reverse complement strand
ATCATGGCACCCCCTTCTTCCCTACTCGATGGACGAACCTATACTTTAAAGGTGACTTTATAGGTGGTCCTATAAATAGTCAATTTGGTCCAGGTGTAAGGGATATAGAAGTAAAACATAATAAGGAAAGTAAATGGTGGTGGTTCCATAAATTTAGTCCCTTGGCGCACAATCACTATTGGGCAAGCGTAACTGATTCTAACACTATTCATCTAAACAAAGAGTACTGCTCTATAAAGGAGATCTATACTGCCATGAGATTGAATGATGTGGAGAATTTAAACACTTCTCCGTCTAAGCGCGAGCTGAAGGAACCTAACGAATCCAATGAATAAGAGATGATACCATGGGTCTTTGAAAAAGGTCTAGGTATTTGCTCAGCATCCCTATAGCTATCGGGATAGCGAAACTAGCAAGCCACCAATTGAGTTGGTTTCGGATCCATACAATTAATTATAAGCTGCATCACTTAGACTGAGCTCTCTAATCAATCACCCATTCAGTCCCTTTAACATTTTTGAGATATTACCACACCAAAACTATCTTCTATAACATCTAAGTCATATCAGAACACTATCTATGCGCCAATACCGTCTTGCCCTCATTCTCGCAATGTTCGGAACCCTTGGTTCTTGTAAACAGGCTTCTAAGGCACCAACAACTGATCATTATAGCATCCAAATAGACTCTCTCATGACTGCTTGCTTTGAGCAAGAGATATTTAATGGCAATGTAATCGCATCTAAATACGGAGAGGTTGTCTATGAAAACTCACTCGGATACTCTGGAGGTGCTAAAAACATTCCTCTACGAGAAGATCATTTGTTTAGTCTTGGATCGATGGCCAAGTCTTTTCATGTTGCTGGCATACTCGTACTAGTAGAACAAGGAAAACTAAGACTCGACCAAAAACTATCGGACATCATCATTGATCTTCCAGCATGGGCTGAGAAGATTTCTGTTAATCATCTTCTTAACTATGTCAGTGGTTTACCCCAACTAAGATATCGAGAAGTAAAGAGCGAAGAAGATGTATGGAGACATTTACAGGAGCTCGAAGATTTAAGTGCTGTACCTGGCACTACCTATCTATACAACCACAATACACCAATCATCTATAAAGCGATCATCGAAGAAGTATCAAATCAAACCTTCGAGAACTTTATTAATCAAGAAATACTGTCAAAAGCAGGAATCACAAAGTCCAAATTCGACCCAACCAGTGACGACCCCAATCTCGTAGTCTCCTATAATAATCATGGAGTGAATGATGAAACGTTTAACCCATTCACAGGTTGGTTATATATGACTGCAGGGGATACCCATAAGTGGATCTCGGCTTTGACAAATCATCAGATTATATCAAAAGACAATTTTGAAAAATTTATACACAATCAGTACTTCGATGACATGACCACTAGTCTAGGTCAAGGCACAATCACTCAAGACTCCATGCTTAGATATGAAATAAGAGGAAGCTATTTCAACTTTCGTGCAGAAGCACAGACGAATGCTGAAGCAAAAACGGCAGTTGTTCTGTTGGATAATAATGGCGGTCGCTATGTCGGCCGAATAGCTGCTGCAATAGATTCTATATTGACTGACAAGACATTTTCTATACCTAAAAGATCTATCTATTGGGCGATGAGAGACACATCTGGATTAGATGCTGTAGGAATTCTAGCATACTATAACCACCTTAAGGCTTCATATCCAACAGTCTATAACTTCGATGATCCTGATGCTCTGTATTATGTAGGTCGAGGAGTATATAGAAACAACGACAGTAAAGGGGCACATAAGATACGAGGACTGAATCTAGGAAAATTCCCCAATCATCAGGAATCAAAAGATTTAGTTCAAGAAATAGAAGAGGATGGTTTTTAACATCTTTCATTCACCCTAGCGATCTCCGAGTAGCCTGATATCGCACAGCAGACAAGTCAATTCTTCCAACTGTTCTCAAAACAGGTATTTATACGCTGTTAAGAATAAGATGCTTATGTCATATTGAGGTGTGATTAGAGACAGTTCTCATACCTTTCTAATTACAAGGGCGCATTCTGAAAAGCCTTTATTAAACAGAGTAGGAATCACAAATCTTGTTACAATGCAAACATTAAAAATTTCAGATGGAGCATCCATCTTTCTCGATGAACAACCTATGACTTACAACTATGGGGAGAAAGAACAACCTATTGAGATGTCCAAAAAGAACTACAATCTTGCTGATGCTAGACAGAAAAAAGGAGATCCGCCAAAGTTCTTAAACTAGTTGCCAATTAGAAAGTGGGAAGTACTTCCCACTTTCCAAAAATTCATTATGCTAAACTTTCATTTTAATCTCGAATCAGGAATCACTAACTGGAGACCTTGCTCAAGAGGCTGGACCTGTGGCAATAGCTCTGTGACACCCTTTGCTCATGCAGCATTAGAAATATTCGCACTACGAAGTGAAAGAAAAGTTCTCTTTGTGATAAGGGAAAAAATAAATGGTAATAGCAACCCAAAAAATGATCAGCACATCCATGAAGTCTCAGAAGAAGAATTAGAAAAAGAACGGTTTGGCCAGAAAGATTGGCCCTTGACCAATATAAGTATTGTGATTGAAGATGCACCAGATGGCAAACATATCGAAATCAAAAATGGCTTGGGAGCCACGGCTCCAGTTTTTGTAATCAGGAAAAAACATGAACTTTGGGGACATTGGGATCCAACGGAACTCTACCACTTATTACCTACTCAACCTTTTAATCGAGAAAGGGTATCACATTTCCTAATAGGGTTTGCCAATCACTACTCCAAACATACTCTTTTCGAAAATCTTGGTCAGCTTACAGAAAGAGCGACTCTGAATTTCTCAATGAAAAAAAGCAATACCTATTCATATACAATAGACTATCCGCAGTCTATTTCAACTCCTTCCTCAAGCCGAGAACTAAAACCAAGAGCGGATGTATTAGCTGCCTTTGACAGTATACTCTCCGGCTCCATCCAACGGTGGATAAATAAAGAAGTTGGGATCACAGCAGAAATGAGTGGCGGTCTCGATAGCGGCTGTGTTGTTGCGGCCGCATCTTCCCTATTAACACAACCCTTACATACCTGTGGAGTAATAGTAAGTGGCGAAATAGGCGAATCCCAACTTTCAAGACGTAATGAAATAGCATCACAATTTGAACTAAGAGATTCTTATATCCGTGCTAAAGACCATCTTCCTTTTGCCAAAACTGGTTCTAGATTCTCACAAGATTACTTTGTGCCTTGGGAAGAATGCTAT
Source organism: uncultured Saprospiraceae bacterium (assembly GCA_964470035.1). Lineage (GTDB taxonomy): Bacteria > Bacteroidota > Bacteroidia > Chitinophagales > Saprospiraceae > JAJRXG01. Next base: position 4,524 of record CAYYBR010000203.1, on the reverse strand, counting down.
TATGAGGCTTTTGACAAAATGTACGAAGGAGACAGTGAGCTCTCTAATCGCTTACTATTTACAGGTCTAGGGGGCGACGAGCTCTTTTATCCACATTGGAATGAATTAGAGAACCAAGAGCAGCATAGGCAAAAGAATCAAGAAGATCACGGCATCTCACCAGAGGAGATACCTGCATATATCAATCATGAAACGAAAGCTATTTATTATAACAGCATAGCTACTCTTGACCGAGCTCCGCGCTCTATCATACCTACTTCATCATTAGAGTCTGCGGGCTACGGTGACGCAAGATTATTGAGATCAGGAATTTGGCCTGCACATCCATTTTGTACACCCGAGCTCATTTGGTTCTGTCGTTCTCTTCCATCAAAGTGGAGAAAAAACAGAAGACTCCAAAGAGACTTCCTAACTCGTAAGGGCTGCGCGACCACCGTAACGCACCCATCTCTACCCGAAACTTTTACTGATGTCATGGCCCATAGTCTTACAAAATCATCAAAGAGTTTGATAAAAGCCCTTCTCGAAGACTCCTATTTACAGAGACTAGGATATATCGATGCTGATAAATTCTTACAACTGTATAATAAATGCTGCCGCAATGGCAAAGGAGAAGCTTACTATCCTGGATTCTATGCTGTCACTATCCTCGAGCTAACTTTACGAAGTATCCAAGGTAAGAAGGAGAAGTATACACCCTCGCGAGGTGTATCTAATTTCTCGTTAGTTTAGACTTTAGCCACAGAACAGAAGTATCACTTCGGGTGTCACTTAAATTAACACGTCAACCGCGAACGACTTTAATTTTTAGAAACAGTAAATTCTCCATCTACATCCATAGTTACACCTGCATCAATCATAAGAAGCTCTCCTGCAGCATTAGCTCCTACTTCCACCTCCATCTGACCACTTCGAGAATTAATAATAAAACCTAAAGTTCTGGCCTCCATAGCATTTCCAGTTAGAAAATCGCACGACAAAGTGAAGGTGCCAGCATTAAAAAAAGAACCGCTATCCGAAACTCTTACTCCATGGATCATACCCAAGACCCCAATGGTCGTAGTTCCACTATTAAAATAAATTGATGAATCAGTTGAAATATCGAGTAAAAGATCAGTTGACGAAGCAGATATTTGAAGCATCCCAACATTTCTAAATATCCCCGTGTTAGAAATAATTTCAGGAGAATGGGCGATACTTATCTCAATAATTCCCGTTGTTGAATTTATGAATTGAGAGCTATTACCAATCACTAATCCGCAGTTTTGAGTATCAATAGTAAGGAAGCCTGAATTCGTAAAACATCCAAAACCTCTTGTCATTATACCACGTCCTGCAAAGTTAAAAATAGTCATTGCTCCATCATTCAGAATAGCACCATCAATAACTTCAACACAATCACTCACAATGCCTGGGAAACCTGTTATTGAAATCATACCGCTTTCTTCGTTTCTAATAACTCCTATAGAAGTACCCGAGTCATTGAACAGCCCACGACCTGCCTGACCATTAATTGAAATGACACCACTATTTGTCAAATTATTGTCATTGGACACTCCTATAGATCTGGACCCATTAATAGAGATATCGCCGGAGTTCATCATCAAGGCCTTATTCTCAATACCAATATCAAAATCATTAACAGTCACAACTCCTTGTAAAGAATTTGTAAAAGATCCGTCGGCCAGGTACAACCCTCTTATTAAGCCTGTAGTAATAGTAGGTTGAGAAATAGTAATATCACCTTGATTGACAAAGTCACCTATATTCAATAATCCTACTGGAAATTGATTAATAGCTACCTCTCCAAAAACGCCTATATCAACATTCGATGAGATAGAAGAAACGAAGAGCCCGACATTTTCCCCTTCACTAATATTGAGAGTACCGGAGACTTTTAAACTCCCTTGGCCTAACAGCTGCATTCCATATCTTTCTACAAGAGAAATATTCAAGGTTCCTTCTACATCTAAAAACCCAGCATTCCTAATGGTCACACCATTAGGAACTCCTACAAAGACACCAAGTGTCGCATTGCTTTCAACAACCAAATTTCCTTCTAAAGATAATGACTGTATAGTTGTACTTGATGCTAAGACAACCGTAAAGTCCTTAGGAATCACAACATCATCATTAGCAGCTGGGACTACATCTCCATCCCAATTTTTTGGCTCCATCCACCCCTTGTCATCTGTTTCCCCATCCCAAATAACTACACCAGCATGGACCAAAGACGCTAATAAGATCAAGATTGATATAAGATAAGTTCTTTTCATGGGTCACCTATCTTTTATCGCTGAGAACAATATAGAATCGACTTGACCTACTGAAGATTGATACATCATCTAAATTCATTTTAATTAGTGATGCCTAATATCTAGTGATATGCTTCAAAAGTGCAACATCCAGAAGCCTATCCCCCTATTTACATGATTAATATCCCCAAATACATGATGCGACTTACCCTAAGAAAGGCTATATGGGAAGTCTGATAGTAAAAGTGGCTCCATGATCTTTCTCACTATCTACAGTGATCAAACCACCTAACTCATTGACCAGTCTGTGAACGATGGATAGACCTATACCATGAGAGGTTCCTCCACCTACAGGTGCCTCCTCTCCTCGCGCGTACCTATCAAAAAGTATTTTTTGAACATCCTCACTTATACCTATACCGGTATCCTGAACTTTGATAATCACCGAGTCGAAGTTTTTCTTTGCACTCAATATGATCTGGTCATTCTCTTCTGAGTATTTGATAGCATTAGAAACAAGGTTATCTAAGATCCGAGTCAACATAGAATCATCTGCAAGAAAAGCAAAGTCCCGAGGCTCTACCATAGAGCTTATGATGATATTTTTCAAGGCAGCAATAGGTTGATGTCGAGTTATCACATCACTAAAGATGTCGCTAAGTTGAAACTCATTAAGATCTAAATCAGACAATTCTTTTTCATCGATAGTCAGCACACGATTGATAGACTTTAAAGCCTGATCAGATAAAGTTAAGATAGCCTCTTTAGTCTCAGCAATCTCTGCTGTCTCGCTTCCACCACTCAAGCTTTGGGCCCATACTTTTATAGCAGAAAAAGGAGTGCTGAGATCATGAGACACCATTGACATCAGATTGTTCTTGATTGTATTGAGTTCTTTTAGCTTTTCATTCTGGTTACGGATTTGTTCATTCTTCTTTTCTAACAAGATGTTCTTGCTCTTATTAGAACGCCAAAACCAGGTCAACAATCCAAGTAAAAGTGAGAGACCGGCTATCCCAATTCCAAATATTTTTAATCTATTCTTTTGGGAAGCGACTTCTATGGATAGCAACTTATTATCCTGCTCCCTTTTATCGGCTTCGTATAGCTCCCTTAATTCAGTTATCCTAACATTAGCTTGTTCGTCCAATAACTCAGATTTAATCTGCTCACTTTTCAACAAGAAGTCATATGCCTTTTGATACTGACCACTCTTTTGATAGACAGAGGATAAGGAAGTAGTTGCGAGTTTTTGTAACTGTTTATCCCCTAGCTCATCTGCAAGACTTACTGCTCTTACAACATGTTCCTCTGCGGCTTTCACCTGACCAAGCTCAAAAAGTCCTGCGGCCTTATTAATCAGATTATAAATGATATCAGATGTACTTCCATCGTCTTCAAGATAATTGAGGTTAGCATCTGCTAACTCAATAGTCTTATCATACTCACCAAGTTTAATATAAAGAGAGCTTAGATTTATTCTTAAGTCAGTCAAGCCCTTCACATCACCTATTTCTTCTTTTAGCTGAAGTGACTGGTTGTAGGCCCATGCAGCACTATCAATGTTATCAGCTCGACTATGGACGATACCAAGATTGTTATAAAAAGAAGAAAGTTGCTTAAGACTGATATCATCGCGCTTAGGATGATTGATCGTCTCTACGAGAAGCGATTTCGCCTTTTCTACTTGCTCTAAAGAAATATAAGTATACACCAGATCTGATATGGCAGCCACCTCATCTTCAAGATGACTCATCTCTCTTGAGTTTCTTAAAAATGACAGATACAAATCTGTTGCTTGGGGAACGTCACCTGCAAAATGATGATGGTAAGCTCGAAACCTCTGCGCATAATTTACTCCTCTTGGATAATCCGTCTTGCGAGATTCTTCTTCAAGCTTGTCGGCCCAGAATAAGATCGAATCTGACTTGGTAGGATTATCAAAAGGCCAGCTTTCTATCCACTGGTCGATTACCTCGGGAGCAACCTGACTTAAACCAGTTATCTGACTGGTAAATATCAATAGCACCACGACAAGGATCTTATTCATCAAAGAGTCCATTTTTAATCGCAAACTTGACTAAACCTACTGTATTCTGGACGCCCAGCTTGAGAAGCATATTTTTTCTGTGAGTGTCGATTGTACTTGTACTGACGTATAATTGCTTTGCGATCTCAGCACTACTATACTCTTTGCAGATTAGTTGTAACACTTCTTTTTCTCTAGGGCTAATTAATTCGGAAAGGCGCTCTTTAGGCAGCGTAACTG
>CAYYBR010000202.1:0-7936 GCA_964470035.1 uncultured Saprospiraceae bacterium | reverse complement strand
TAAAAATTTTTTTTAATAAATTTTTTTTTTTCTCTACCTTTTTTAAAAATAAAATTTGTCCCTTTTAACAAAGCTTTATTTATTGTATCTGTTGACATAATTATTAACCTTGAGTAAAAATAATATCTGCATATATTAGTACAACAAAGTTGGTGTTTGCTGAAGCAAAAAGCAAATGATATTGTCAAAAACTTTACTTCGAGTTAAATTACTGTTGTTTTGTTGTCGTCTACCTTACACTGTATACTTGGAGGCTTGCAGATCATTTGTAATATTTGTGAGCACAGCGAAACGCTATAATTTTTTCCAACAGAATAAATCGACACATGAAATTCCTCGGGTACTCTTTATTATCGTTCCTAATCATAGCCTCATTTTCAACTCAAAGTACAGCACAAGAAAAAACTGTTGCTGGCTTGTATAATGAAGGTCTTACTAAACTAAAAGCCAAAGATTACGAGGGTGGTCTTGCACTTATGGAAGAGGCACTAGCCAAGGCTGGCCCCGATGATGAGAAGGTGATAGGTCTTGCCAAGAAAAATAGTGCTGTCGCAGCATATAATGTCGGCAACGCAAAGCGCAAAGCGAAGGACTATGAAGGCGCCAAAATGATGTATAACAAAGGACTTGCTAATAATCCAAGCAATACTTCTAATCTGGAAGGGCTTGCAAGAATCTTCGATGAGCAAGGTGCTCAGTTAGATGCCACTAAGGCTTACATAGACGCTGCTGCTAAAGCAAAGGCTGGTTCTGAAAAAAGTAAAGATAAAAAAGCAGCAAGTCGATTAAAACGAGCTAAAACTTTAATTGGTAAGATGTTCGTAGGTAAGTCATACTCAGATGCTATCGCTGGTGGTGATGCATATCTTGCTGTAGACGATAAGGAAGCAGAAGTTCATTATTATGTTTCGCGTTCTCATGCAGAATCTGGTAATGCAGAAAAAGCAGTCATGCACGCTGAGCAAGCGATCGCTTTAGCTGCAGCGCCACAAGACAAATATTTTTATGCCCATGCTTCGGAACTCGAAAAGCTTGGGAAAAACGCTGATGCTATAGCTTCTTATCAAAAAATAACTGGTGACAAGTACAAGGCCCAAGCAGAATACAGAATCTCACAATTGAAGTAATTCGCTTCTAGGTCTTAAGAATAAAGTAGAAAGCCTCGGGAGATTTCCCGAGGCTTTTCTTTTTATACCTTACTAAGTTCTGATTTCAAGTAGTCTATCACATCTACTTCTATGGCGTCCTGTCCTCTCAGTTGTGAAAGATACCATGACACCCAGTCTCCCATATGAACCAAGTACATCAGCCTTTGTACCAAGTCTGTTCCTTTAGAATAAACATTGATAATATTAGGTGTGAGCTTCTTGATGATCTTCTGATTGATCTCCATACGGATCTGATTTCGACTATAATCATCCGAATTACGAAGATATAGGACGACCAAATCTTTATTCTTGTCTTTCCACCCAACAAGCTCGTTGTGATTCATCTCCGGGATGACATGATGCCAACAAAGCTTCTTCGAGTTTTCGTTGATCTGTTGTCTTAAACGAACAGCTGCTGGTTCTATCCGGTCTTCACAGTAGATGATCGGCATCTTCTTGTACAGTTTCTTGGCGATACTGCGTGCAGATCTCTTGATGGCCGCACTTTCTTTATTAATCAACTTAACAGACTTGCTGATTGACTTTATTGATTTATCAGAGATAAAACCGAGGTGTGTTAGGACGGCAAGCTGTGCAACTGTAGAATATCCAAGACATGCCCTAGGTGACGGCCAGTCTCCTGGAACCTGAATAAAATCATACCCCTTTTTCTTAGCAGCTTTAATCAATTTTCCACCAGATGATATTACTATGATCTTGGCGCCTGTCTTCTCAATCTGTTTGAAAGAAGATATCGTCTCTTCTGTGTTCCCAGAATAACTTGAGATTATCGCTAATGTATTCTTATCGACGTACTGAGGTATTTTATATCCTTTACTAACGAGGTATGGTACTTGTGCCTCTCGGCTGATGATAGCTGAAACAAAATCAGCACCTATGCCTGAGCCTCCTAGTCCTGCTACAAAAATCTTATTGACCTTTGTTTTCGGTTTTTTGATATTCGCTTTTTGACCTATTGATACTGCTTCTGTGAGCTGCTCTGCAAATCGAGCGATGAGTTTATCCATCATGATATACCTTTTATTATTTTGATGACAAGCACAAAGATAGAATTCTGACTCATGGATACTTATAATCTAGGCACCAAAGGAGAAGAAATAGCTAGAGACTATCTCGTTTCTCAGGGGTATCAAATTCTTGAAGAGCAGTGGAGATACAACAAGGCGGAAATTGATTTAATCTGTAGACATGAAGATATTCTCGTCTTCGTCGAAGTCAAAGCAAGAGCTTCCAAGTACTATGGTCTTCCTGAAGAATTTGTTACGCAGAAAAAGCAAAGACTTATTACAGCTGCTGCTTCAGCCTATATGCAAAAAGTCAATCATGATTGGGCCATTAGGTTTGACATTGTCGGAGTAGTCGTGCCTCCTGTTGGTAACCACAAAGTACATCATTTTAAAGATGCATTTTTTCTCGGTCTCTGAAGTTGATATATCAATTAAATGGTGATTTTTTGTAATGTGTTGATAACCAAATATTTCGGAGAGCACACCGCTAGATACATATTTATATAGTTGACATATCAACTAATGCAAAGCAAGTTGTAATTGCTCTTTCCATCTTGCGTATAGTTCTCTATACTTCTGAGTTTTCTGAGGATCAGGTTCTATACACTTTCGTAAATGTAGTCCTGAAAAGGCCTCTTTTAGGTTGTAGTAACCTAGTCCTATACCGGCTCCTCTTGCTGCTCCCTGAGCTCCGTTCGTGTTATATAATTCAATGGATGCTCCTGTTAGGTTGGCTATAGCTTCTTGGAAAATATCGCTCAGAAACAGGTTCGCTTCACCCGCTCTGATGACACTATGTTGTATACCTAGAGAACTCATCACTTCTGTACCAAATGCCAAAGAACAAGCGATGCCTTCTTGAGTCGCTCGATACAGATGACCTTGGTCATGTATGTTGAATTGCAAGCCTTCTATAGAAGATCCCAACTCTTTATTCTCTAGGATTCTCTCTGAACCATTTCCGAAAGGGAAAATCAAAACGCCTTCAGAACCAATAGGTTTTTCTCTGGCAAGAGCATTCATCTCTTGATAAGAAGAAGCACTTGTCGTCCGCTTCATCCAAGCATTGAGTATGCCAGTTCCATTGATACATAAGAGTACGCCAAGACGCTTTTGTTCTTGCTGGTGATTCACATGAGCGAAGCTATTCACTCTTGATAGTGGATCACAGATCAAAGCATCATGGATGCCATAGATAACACCGGAAGTTCCTGCCGTTGCTGCTAGCTCTCCAGGTTGAAGGACGTTTAGTGAAAGTGCGTTATTAGGTTGGTCTCCTGCTCGATATGTAACTGGGGTACCTTGGACTAAGCCAAGTTCTCTAGCTGCATCTGAGGACAAAAGGGCTTGCTCTCCAAAGGTTGGCACTACCTCTGGGATGATATCTGAAGTTAAGTCTAGACTGTCTAAGACCTCCGTCGCCAGACGACCCTCTGCAAAGTCATATAGTATACCTTCTGACAGCCCACTTTCGGTTGTAGCACATCTTCCTGTCATGCGAAGAGCAACATAATCACCAGGCAACAGCATCTTATGACACTTGTCGAATACACTTGGCTCATATTGTTGTACCCATGCTGCTTTTGCCGCTGTGAAGTTGCCAGGCGAGTTCAGTATATGTTGTTGTTGATAAGACTGTCCTAACTTTTCTCCTGCTTTTGTTCCTAATTCTACTGCCCTACTATCGCACCAAATGATAGATGGTCGAAGTTCATGTAGATTTTTATCCACTAAGACTAAACCATGCATCTGATAGCTGATGCCGATGGCTTTTATCTCTGAAGGGTCTACATCAGACGTTGCTAAAAGCGCTTGCGTTACTTTGACTATGTGAGACCACCATGTAGATGCCTTTTGCTCGGCCCAACCAGATTGGTGGGCTATAATGGGAAGTTCCGTTTGAGGAGATTGGGCAGTAGATATCTCTTTATTTTGTTCTCCATCAAGTAGAGAAGCTTTTATGGATGAACTACCTATATCGTAACCTAAAAAATACATACAAGCTGAACTAGGTTGAGCTTGTAATATACAAGTCTATTTACTTGAAAAAGACTCCCTTGTATGCATCGTAGCCGGGCTTGACACCGAGATGAATAAGGGTTCTTTTATAGTCGAAGGATCGACTATCGATGACATACACCTTTGCTGCTACAGCCTCTTGAAACTCTGGATTTTCTTCTTTCCAGGAGTTAGCTATCAGCCAAGACGCACTATCTATCGTTTTCTTCCATTTTGTGCGTACCTCAAGCTCAACATAGATAATACCATGTTCATACTTCAGTAACTTGCTGGAAAGACCCTTCCCAACACGAAAGAACATGTCTGTTTTTATGAAGTGCTTGCGGTTGATCTCCTCGATATTCATGCCTTGAAAAAGACATAAACTGTGCCATAGCCTTCATCACATATCCAAGGATTATAATATGATCAACATTAATTATCCTTTCCTACTCTGCCTAGCTCTTCTGTTGTGCTTTGGATTTTGCCCTTTTGGGCTTCGATTTCAGCTTGTTTCTCTTCTTGTTTTTTGAGATTTTCTTCGATCTCCTTTTCCTTTTGTGCGATTGTTTCCTTTGCTTTTTCGATGTCTTTATGAAGGTTTTCGTTCTGCTTCGTTAACTTTTTGAGATCCTTTTCCATCGTGCTAAGCCCTTTTTCTTCAAAAACTATCTGCCCTTTGATATTTTGTCTTTCTGCTTCATAAGCAAAGTCCTGTAAAAACTCTCCTGCGCCTCGTATGTTTTCATCGCTCGAGGATAAAAACTCATTATTCACTCTGAACCAGAAAAAGCCCTTCGTTTCTTTTCCAAAATCAGCGAACTTGGTAACTACAGTAACAGGGTCTGAGGAAATCGTGGAGATGTTCTTGTTAAAAAGTATATGTTCTTTATTCTTTCTATCCCAATCTAGCTTTCCGAGTGGTTTGACATATTTCTTCCACAGTTTTTCTGCCTCTTTCTTTTCTATAGGGAGGTCTACTTCTAAGCCGTTTTGTTCGCCAGCACTCATCTGCATGGCTTTCTCAACTACCTGTGAAGAAAGCGATAACGAGAATAAGATCAAAAGTAGGGTTGATAGTGTAGTAAAGTGTTTCATCTTATATTAGGTTTAGTGTATTCAAAATATAGGTTCACGTCTATTCTTAGACGATTTCGCTCTTTAAGGTTTGGTTATTGGCAGTTTAAGTTAGTCTTAAAATTTTTAACTTTTATCGATATCCGATCACAACTTATATCTATGTAATGTATCATCGCATTACTTTACTTATCTACATATGAATATACTATCGCTACGAAACGTAGTCAAGCGATACGACAAGCATACTGCTGTCAATAATGTGAGTCTTGACATTCCAAAAGGAAAAATATTCGGCATGCTTGGTCCGAATGGCGCAGGTAAGACTTCTTTGATCCGTATGATTACCTCCATCACTCGTGCTGACCAAGGTGAGATATACATAGACGGAGATCAGCTTAACGACCTACACCCCATGCAAATAGGATATCTCCCTGAAGAAAGAGGGTTATACAAAAAAATGAAGGTCGGAGAACAACTCCTCTATCTCGCTAGACTAAAAGGCCTCGAAAGAAAAGCTGCTAAGAAAAAGCTCGATGCTTGGTTGGAAAAGTGGGATATCACTAGTTGGTGGGATAAGAAAGTAGGAGAGCTATCTAAGGGTATGCAGCAGAAAGTACAATTCATAGCCTGCGTCGTACATGATCCTAAGCTCATGATACTCGATGAGCCTTTTTCTGGTTTAGATCCTATCAACACAAATCTTATAAAAGATGAAATCCATGAGATGAACAAGAAAGGAAGTTCTATTATATTCTCTACTCATAGGATGGAACAAGTCGAGCAAATTTGTGAAGAGATAGCGCTCATCAATCAAGGTCAGATTATTCTTGAAGGAAATGTAGATGAAATAAAAAACAATTATAAAAGTAATCAGTACCGGTTAGAGTTTGACGGGTCCTTTCCTTCTGATATGGTTGGTGATAGTTTTCAAATCATACATGATGATGCTTCTTCTGTTGTGATCCAGGCTTCGGAAGGTCACGATTCTAATGAGTTGCTTAGAGGCTTATTAGATAGAAACATCACTCTTCGTTCTTTTCAAGAAATTCTTCCTTCTCTTAACGAGATTTTCATCAAAAAAGTAGGCCAAAGCAATGAATAAAATCAACTTAATTATAGGACGAGAATATTGGACAAGAGTAAAAAGTAAAACCTTCTTACTAACAACCTTCCTAGCACCTATCGCCATCATCGCGATTTACGCAGTCTTAGGTTTTCTCATGACACGCGGATCTGATAAGACCAAAACGATAGCAATCATTGATAATGCGGAGATCACCGAAGGTATGGATCTGAAAAGGAACAACCTCATCTTCGAACTCACAGCAAAATCACTTGCTGAGCTCAAAGAAGATTATAAAAACAAAGAGGTAGCTGGCATAATCGAATTGCCGCCTGTTAATACAAGTGAAAGCAGTTACAATATTATTTTTCATGCCGATAAGACCCTTGCAATAGATGAAGAATCCTCAGTAAGGTCTATCTTCAGAAAAAGGGTGAGAGACTATAAAGTAAAAGCGCTAGGGATAGATGAGTCTCAGCTTAATCTTATCGATACTGATATTAATATCGAACCCGAAACAATCACTGAGACAGAAAAAGAAATATCCTCTCTTACAAGCATCGTATCATCTGGCGTTGGTATAGCCGTTGGCTTTATTCTCTTCTTTGTTATTATGATTTTCGGATCTCAAGTCATGCGGGGAGTAAATGAAGAAAAAATCAATCGAATTATAGAGGTACTTATCTCTTCTGTGAAGCCCTTAGAGTTGATGATAGGTAAGATTATGGGTATTGGGTTAGTCGGTCTCACCCAGTTTGCTATATGGACCATACTTCTTACCATTTTAGGGGCCGGGTCTATGGCTTTCTTTGGTATTAGTACTTCTCCTGATATCCCAACGGAAGTATTAGCTTCTAACGAGTTCCAATCAACTATCCAACCTGTCCTCAAAGAACTTTTGGGTATTAATTGGGCGATTATCATTCCTCTTTATATCGTCTATTTCTTTGTTGGCTATTTAATTTATTCTTCTTTATTTGCTGCCGTTGGTGCTGCTGCAGGAGATGATATAAATGAAGCCCAATCCTTAACAACAATTGTGATGTTGCCTCTCATGGCTGCATTCTATATAGCTTTTGCTGCCACTAGAGCTCCCGAAAGTACTTTAGCTGTTTGGTCGTCTATTTTTCCGCTTACAGCGCCTGTAGTAATGCCCGTTAGGCTAGCTACTGGGCCACCTGCCTGGCAGATAATAGCATCCCTTGTAGCTTGTCTTTTATTTGTAGTCTTTATGATTTGGTTAGCATCACGTATCTATAGAGTCGGTATACTGATGTACGGAAAGAAAGCCAATTTTAAAGAACTAGGTAAGTGGATATTTTATAAAGGATAATTATAAAAACTCTTTGATCTTGCATGTGATGATTGCTATGTCATCTGGGTATGCTACTTCTCCTTTATAGTTGTCTATCCTATCAAGTAGTGCATCATTAAAGGCTTTAGCATTCTTAGAGCCATTTTCTATAGCAAATGCTTCTATCCCTTGATCTTCAAAAAGTTCTCCATCTTCGTTTCTTAGATCGGCTAGACCATCTGTAAAACACATGATAAGATCTCCTTTTTGGAGTGGTACTATTTCTTCGTTGATGTCGGGGAGTTTTTCAAATGCTCCTATAACT
>CAYYBR010000201.1:2198-7941 GCA_964470035.1 uncultured Saprospiraceae bacterium | reverse complement strand
TATCTAGACTGATCAATAGTTGATTTTCGACAATGTCGCATACTGCATTGCCACATGTTGAACCGATACCTGGACAGATTTCTAATCTGCCGTCATCTGATAAAACATATGACCAGCGCAGAGTTTCGATGATCGTCTCGTCATCATCATCAAAAGCGAATATCAATATCAGATCGATCTCAAGGACATTTTCTTCAAGAAACCTCCACTCGCTTACACGACAAATCTCACCTTGAGGAAGGTTCGTACAAAAAGCATCTGTGATCTCGATCATCTCATCTAGGAGATCAAGACTACATCCATTGATAGTTTGACCTTCTAATCTCCAGGTGCCTATAGGGTCGCAGTTCTCAAAAGTCTCAGAGGTACAACTTGTCCACGCACAACCAGCGACCATGAAGAGTAGAGAGAGATAACTGCTAACCTTCATTGAAGATGTAATAGGTCCTTTATACATCTATATAGACTAGATTTTCTAGGACAACCCTAGTATTTGTTTGTTTGTTTTTTCACTCACTCCACCACCAGCAAAATCATCAAAGGACTTTTTAGTCACTTCTATGATATGATTTTGAATGAAAGGAGCACCTTCGGCTGCGCCTTGTTCGGGAGACTTTATACAACATTCCCACTCAAGTACTGCCCATCCATTAAACCCATATTGCGAGAGTTTACTGAAGATCGCTGAGAAATCAGTCTGCCCATCTCCAAGAGATCTAAATCGACCCGCTCTATCTGCCCATTCTTGATATCCACCATAGACACCGGACTTACCTGTTGGATTAAACTCTGCATCCTTTACGTGAAACATTTTTATTCGGTCATGATAGAAGTCAATGAACTGCAGATAATCTAACTGTTGCAACACAAAATGAGAAGGGTCATATAATAGACAAGCGCGCCGATGATTTTTAGTATGCTTTAAAAACATCTCGTAGGTATGACCATCATGCAGATCTTCTCCGGGATGAATCTCATAACAGCAGTTTACCCCTTGATCACTGTAGTGATTAAGTATAGGGAGCCATCGTTTAGCTAATTCTTTAAACCCAGTTTGTACTAAGCCTGCCGGTCGCTGTGGCCAGGGATAGACTGTATGCCAGAGCAACGAACCAGAAAAAGTAACACTAGCCTTTAGCCCCAGATGTTTGCTTGCACTGGCTGCGTACTTAACTTGTTGGATGGCCCATTTTGTACGTGCTTTCGGTTTGCCTTTAACTTCATCAGGTGCAAATCCGTCAAACATCACATCATAAGCCGGATGAACGGCCACAAGTTGTCCTTGAAGATGCGTGGATAACTCCGTTATTTTAAGTCCATGACTCTGTACGACACCTTTTATCTCATCACAATATGTCTTACTTGATGCTGCTTTTTTCAGATCTATGAGGCGACTATCCCACGTCGGTATCTGAACTCCCTTGTATCCTAGACTAGCCACCCATTCGCAGATAGAGTCAAGCGAATTATATGGAGCGTCATCTCCCATAAATTGTGCTAAAAATATAGCTGGTCCTTTGATCGTCTTCATGATGTTACTTTTTAGACAAGATAGAAAAATGGGTATAAGCCATACGCATTTACTACGATGATCGATCAAAGTATATAGGATATCTGTGGCGAAAGATGAGATTCACAGACTTCTATGAGAGGAGAAAACGGCTTAATCTCAAGTAAGCTAGCACAGCTTAGATTCAAGCATTACTGCGGATTATTGATATATTGTTGTCACTAACATGATACATATGAAGACCTATTTTCATGTGAGTATCAGTCTTTTGACCTGTCTCCTCATCTGTGGATGCCAAAACAAGAAAGAGATACCTACTCCTTTAACTGCAGACCAAGCAGCAGATATAGAAGATTCTCGTATTCCTGGTTGGCATGGATACAACAGTGATCATATTGGTGAGGCTTGGCAATATGAAGACGGTGTCATTTCTTTTGATAAAGAGAAAGGAAAGGGTGGGGATATAGTTACAGATCAAGAGTATGAAGATTTCGACTTTTCTATTGAGTGGAAAATATCAGAGTGTGGTAATAGTGGTATCTTTTGGAATATAGTTGAGTCTCCAGATTACCCATTTCCTTGGCTTACAGGACCCGAGATGCAAGTGCTTGATAACACGTGTCATCCTGATGCCAAAATCCAAACCCATAGAGCTGGAGACCTATACGATATGATTGAGACATCGAAAGTAACGGTCAAGCCAGCGGGCGAATGGAACCTAGCTCAGATAAGGTCAAAAGATAGTCATGTTACTTTTTCATTAAATGGAGAAGAGGTGGTTTCATTTACCATGCATGATACTAACTGGGACGAGATGGTGGCAGAAAGCAAGTTCAAAGAGATGCCAGCCTTTGGGAAAGCAAAGAAAGGAAGGATAGGCCTACAAGATCATGGAGACAAAGTTTGGTTTAGAAATATTTCTATCAAAGAGATTTAATATGCATCGACCAATACGACCATCAAGAAAGAAAAGAGTCCTTCAACAACTCAATAAGTTGCTGGATATCAGAATGGGCTTAGTAGGTGCACTAGCTATGGGCACTATTGTTTACTTTATAAATGTTGATCACGGTATAATTCCGGGACTAACGGCTGCTCTTAAGCAAGGACTTTATACATTTTTCTTCGGAGCTCTTTTTGTGAGGTTGTCAGAGAATATTGCCTCAGGTATACCCCAAAGGAGAAAAGCGGTTATTCTAGGAGGTATAGTTCCTGCTTTATTGACGAGTGCCCTGACATATCTTCTTCATGCCATAAAAGGAACTCCAGAACCCTTTCACTCTACTGTGCCTACCATGGTTACAAGCGTGATAAGCTTTAGCTTATGGGCATATCTTCGACACCGCGCCATCTATAGCGCTCAAGATGATCCAGCATAACACTGAGAAGCACGTTGTACTATAAGTCAGTACATTGAAGTCTTGATGAAAGAAAACTCACTCATACATCTCATACCTACACTTTGGAATCATAAGAGGATCATCATAGTATCTACTCTTCTGGCGGGTATTGTGATGTCAGGATTTATGCTCTTGCTACCTAACTACTACGAATCCGCAGCACTTTTCTATCCCGTCCATAATACCTTACTCGATCCATCTTCAGGAGATAATAACCCGACCAAATTTTTTGGCGATGATCAAGATGTGGACCGCTTACTCAGTATTGCGACTTCGGTAGATCTAAAAAAACACTTGATAGACGCCCATGCTCTTGCTGAACATTATGATATAGATACTAGTACAATAAAAGGAAAGGTCAAACTGCTGAACACCCTTGATGATAACTTCCACGTCCATAAAACCCAGTATGACGCTATTCAACTTTCTGTAGAAGACAAAGAACCCGCGATAGCACAAAGACTGACACAAACTGCTCAGAGCTATATAGATGATATGACGATCTCGGTGATACAACAATCTCAACGAAAGATGTTCGATCAATTATCAGCTCAGAGAGTATCACTAAGTAACCATCTTACACAAGTCACAGATAGCTTGAGTAGAGTAAGATCTAGATATGGTATATATAGTACCGAAAGCCAAGCAGAAGCGCTAGCAACTCTTGAGATCAACTTTCCCAAAAGCAAAAACATAGAAAAAAAGATCAAAGATTATAATCAAGGTATCTCGATAGTTACTAGTCTAGAGTCCCTGCAGGCTCAACTCAACAAAGAGATTAATACTGTCTCGCTCAAAGAACAGCAGATATCATCTGCATTAGAAGCAGACTTGTCAGCATTACATGTCATAGAGAAAGCTTCATTCCCTCTAGAAAAATCTCGCCCACGGCGTTCTCTCTACGTGCTGGCTACGATGCTAGGGATAGGGTTGTTTGTCTCATCACTTGTACTAATCAGAGAGCAACTCAGTACGACGACATAATCATGGATCTGCAGATATTGTATCAAGAGCGATATGGCTCTCAAGTGATCTATGGACTTGTCAGTCTTGCTTTACTAGGAGTTATAACGGCAGTAGCAACAGAGCAAATCTGGCTGTCCATACTTATACCGGCTGTTATAATCGGGGCCTACGCGATATTCTACAATACCCGACTTTTATATGGAGCTCTGTTCATGATGATCCCCTTATCTGCCGAGATAAGTATCGGTGGAGGGCTCTCTACAGATCTAGCAGGCGAGCCCATACTGTGGATATTATCAGGGTGCACCATGCTTCTGTTGATAACTAGAGGGTTGCCATCTAGAGTGTTTTCTACGATCACTTTTCTCATAGTTCTACATCTCATCTGGATATTTATAAGTGCCTTGTTTGCCTTTGATACGATGATAGCGATTAAGTATACTCTAGCTAAACTATGGTATGTATTGCCGCTTTACCTATTGCCATTTTATCTGATCAATGATCGCACGGATATTCGGTTCTTGTTCAAGTGTTTTATAGCGGGGACCCTTATAGGCGCCATTTACTTTTTTGCCCAACACTTCCAGACGGACCTCTCATATGCATCCCGGACCAATGCTGGTCAACCTATCTGGCGTAATCATGTGAACTATGCCTGTACTTTGGTCCTCACACTTCCTCTGACTTGGTATCTCTATAAGACGTCGCGGTCTGTAGACAGATGGTTATACTTCTTATTAGCAAGTCTGATATTGTTCTTTATCTACTTTGCCTATGCAAGAATCGCATATCTCTCTTTACTAGCAGCAGGTATATATTATCTCGTGCTGATAGGTAGACTAACTCGACCTGTCATCATCTTGTCGATGTGTATAGCAGTTTTGTCAAGTGCTTGGTTGATCCATGAAGACCACTATCTTGATTTCGCACCTAATTATGAGCGAACGATTAGGCAAGGAGATTTCAGTAGTAAGATCTCAGCTACTGCTCAGGGTACGGATATTTCAACGATGGAAAGACTACACCGATGGGTAGCAGGTGGTCACATGGTCAAGGACAATCCTATAACTGGTGTCGGTCCAGGCAACTTTCACAATTCTTATCGGCCATATACTGTGTTCAGTTTTGAGACTTATGTGAGCGACAATCCTGAAAAATCGGGCATACATAGTCACTTCCTCATGGTCCTTGTAGAGCAGGGCATATTAGGTCTCATCTTTTGGCTGAGCCTCCTAATATCTGCATTGATATTTATAGAAAGGAGATATCACCGCGAGCAAGATAGCAGGGCACTGCTCGTATTATGTGGTTGTACGCTTGCCATGATCTTAACCATCAATCTAGTCAATGACATGATCGAAGTCATCAAAGTAGGAGGACTCTTCTTCTTTATACTTTTCCTACTCCAATCTCAACTTAATAAGGAGGGATCACTTACGTAAATGTTTGCATACTGTATGTATACACGCATCTAGTCAAGTAAGAGTTATGGACATAGGCCAACAAGAAATGCGTACATCCGCGACTGAGGTCGCGGTTCCTTCGTCAGCGGTCCAATTAGGACCTTTGGTTTCACTTTGTGCATGTTGGTCGGCATAAAGAACAAGTGTTTTCTTACATTTCTGTGCAAGACTACAGCCTATAGAGAGAGAAATGCGTACGCCCGCGACTGAGGTCGCGGTTCCTTCGTCAAAGGTCCATTTAGGACCTTTGGTTTCACTTTGTGCATGTTTTAATTGGTCGGCATAAAGAACAAGTGTTTCTTACATTTCTGTGCAAGACTACAGCCTATAGAGAGAGAAATGCGTACGTCCGCGACTGAGGTCGCGGTTCCTTCGTCAAAGGTCCATTTAGGACCTTTGGTTTC
>CAYYBR010000201.1:0-2098 GCA_964470035.1 uncultured Saprospiraceae bacterium | reverse complement strand
ACTTTGTGAAACTTTACTCAGTCACTCTGGATCTTCGAGATCAGTCTCAAAAACTCGACATACAACCAAACAAGGGTAAATAGTAATCCCATACCATAATACCACTCCATATATCTCGGCGCATTGGCGGCTTCACCCTTTTCAAAATTGTCAAAATCGAGGAGTAAATTAAGAGATGCTACAACGATGATAACTACCGTTATGCCGATACCGATCATTCCACTTTCGTGAATAAATGGAACAGTAAATCCAGCAAAACTTCCAATCCAACTGATCAAATAAACGATCATTATCGAGCCTACTGCCATCGATACAATCATCCTGAACTTTTGAGTAACAGGGATTAGTCCTGATCGATAGATCATCAACATGGTAAGCAAGACCGCTATAGTCGCACTCACAGCTTGAAAGATGATACCTTCATAAGAAGCAGCATATATAGCGGATACAGTCCCGACAAATAGTCCTTCTAAGATGGCAAACATAGGTGCCGTAGTCGGTGCGAGATGCGGCTTAAAGCTTGTTAGCATGAAAACTCCTGCTGCACCAAGTGCGCCCATCGGCATATATATAGACAGAGGGTTAGAATAGCTCCAAAATGTCGCGATCATCAGTATGCCGAGAAGTATCACGGTCTTATTGACAGCACCACTTACTGTCATATCATCCGACTCCTCCATATCTCCTCCGGTCTTGGCTCTTCTTTCTAACTCTAGAGCTTTGGCCTTAGCGATGGCCTTCTCGCCAAACATCGGATTCTTTGATTTACCTAGATTCATATGTTCTTTATTATGCTGTGTAAAGTAGTAACGTTTTAATGAGTAAGAAAGATTCCCTCGACTGAAACGGACTGTCTTATATCCACAAATTGCCTTTTTTCATCCGTATATCAGTATCGAGTCTGCTATATTTGGATAAATCGTTCAGTATGGAAGCTTTTCTCACCTTTTTTGAAGACATGCCGTCTTGGCAAAAGTTGTTGTGGATATTCACTTGTCTATCTTTTAATTGGATCATCGAAGCAGTAAGTCCACTCTTCAAGTTCAACTATAAAAAGGTGAAACATATCGGAGTCAACATGTTCTTTCTTGCTTCAGATCTTGCGATCAACGTGCTATTTACCCTAGCCACAGCGGGAATAATGATATGGGCTAGCTCAAACCAGTTTGGACTTTTACACCTTGTACATCTTCCTATCTGGGTTGAGTTGATTATATCTGTCATGATCCTTGACCTTGTGGCACAGTATGCAGTACACTACTTACTGCATAGAATACCCTGGATGTGGAGGTTCCACATGATACATCATAGTGATACTCATGTTGATGCTACCACAGGAACAAGACATCACCCAGGAGATTATATCACTAGGGAGGTATTCGCTTTGACAGCCATACTTCTTACAGGTATTCCACTGGCATACTATCTGTTCTATCGGATACTTACTGTCTTCTTTGCCTACTTCACACACGCTAATATCAGTCTTCCTAAGGCACTAGATAAGTTGCTGAGTTATGTGTTCGTGACTCCTGATATGCACAAGTTTCATCATCATTTTGAGCGACCCTGGACAGACACCAACTTTGGTAACATCTTTTCTTTTTGGGATAGGATGTTTGGGACGATGGTATATGAAGATCCAAAACAAATCAAATTTGGCCTGGATATGTTAGATGATTCAAGAGATCAGGATATAGCATATCAATTGATGGTACCTTTTAACAAGGACATCAAGACCGATCCTGACAAAAACTTTCTAGGCTTTAAAAAGAAAGGTTGATAGAATGAACTTAATTCCAAGGCCTTTGACGTTTGGCTGCTGAGCAAAGCACCGATTCTGCTGCGTCAGGGATGTCGCAGTTCCCCCATTAAAGGTCCTTTTGGGATCTTTGGTATCTGCTTTGCGATACTTCATTCGGTCATATATCACGAAGCTTACAGTGATTTGTGACTACCGTCACAGAAGCTTATAGTGATTTGTGACTTCCATCACAAAAGCCTGGATTGCTAGTTTGCTTGCAAGTACATAGGCTTACCGTTTTTGTCTCAGTAGCTTCCATCATGAGAGGAGTAAACTCGCCGCCTTTGTGAGATCCAT
>CAYYBR010000200.1:0-7965 GCA_964470035.1 uncultured Saprospiraceae bacterium | reverse complement strand
CTTTTATAGCTGTGCCCTTATATAAATCTATGTAAGTTAATGCAAAATATATTCCTCTTATGAATTCATTTGTTCTTATAATATCATTGATGCAAAGGGCTGCGTAATATGGGCTGAGCGCTTCGCCATTTTCGGATTTTATATTTTCTCGACTGATTAACCCCTCTGTGTCTAGACCTGATAGACTTACCAAGTAAGTGCTGAGTTGATCAAGTTTTGAGGAAAGAGCGTCATAATGAATTTCATCTAGAAGTATTTCATCCATTACTGACTCTATTACTTTGGTATGTTCCACTTCTGTAAATATTTATTTTGGTTGTACAACATAGGATGGATTATATAAATTGTAAGTCGTGTTTTCTTATTCTAGAGATTGTAAAAGACGCTTACTTGCAGGATTGTTCATTCTCTTGAGTTCTTCGATTATTTGTCTTTTTTCTTCTTGGCTTTCTTGAAGAAGGCTAAAACTTTCTTTCGGAGCTAGTGAAAAAAACAATTCGTCTGACCATTCATTTCTCTCTGCATCAAGTACAAGATGGATTCGGTCATTCTTTCCTCTATTAGCTACCGAGTGTGTGAAGTTTACATTGGTATACCAGGATTCTCCTGGGAGCATGCTGAGTTGCTGACCGTCAAGAATGAACTCAACTTGATCATTCGTCTCTATGGGTATATGAACTCTAAAGTTATTATTTTCATAACCTAGTTTATAATCTTTATGTGGCTTGATGTATGATCCCGCATTGAGCCTTAGGAGTCTAGCTGATATCAGAGGACAGTGAAATGAATCTAACACCTTTTTGAAGTATGGGCAATTTTGAAGGATGACTGTTTCTTTTAACTCATCATTTGCGGAAGCGCTAGAAAAAGTATCGTTATCACCATCTGAGGATAATAGAGCAAGAGAAGTCCACCGGCCATCGTAGTTTATCGTGTATATCTGTGGGAGCCACTTTTCTTCAGATATGCCTTTGAGATCTTCTTCTAGGGCCTTTGGATCAAAAGAGAGTGGAAGCTTTAAGTACTTGGTGGTAGGTAGATGCGTCATAATTTTCTCTTATGAATAGGTTAGTGGCGACCCAAAATAATTGTCACACTTTCCTCTCTTCGAATATCTTCTTTTATTAGTTATCAAGTAATTCCTTCACTTTGTTTTTTCGAATTTTATCTGTACAAGGCGGCTTAATCAACTGATTTAGGGTAACTTTAATCTTTCATCATCAACTAAAATTTATGGAAAGAAGACTTTTCGTTGGCTCTGCAACTGTGGTTTCCTTGGGTGCATCAGTAGGATTAAGCGCCTTTTCTCCTGAAATAGACATAGAAAAGTTCGAAAAAATCCAGGCCAGAGAACTTGTGAAGCTGGAAGAAGATATGAGCACTTTGCTCGAATATCATAACTGTACAACTTGTTACGTTTCCTCATTTCTTTCTCCCGCTGAGATCCTTAAAAAATCTTTAACTCGAGATAAATTTTATCTAAAGTATAAGAATGTCAAAGGTGAGATCATGAGTATTACCTCTTACAAAAACAGAACTACGCTTAAGATAGGAAAAGACTTTGCCTGATGATATACGGGTCTAATTTGTCGCCCAAAGATCGAAGGTTACCTTGAGTTCGATGATTAAGAAATACTGTGCCACTTTTGTCTTGTCGACAGGGAGGTGTGGTACGCAGTGGCTCAGTCATGTGATCCAAAAACACTTTGCGGACCAGGTCATCTGTACGCATGAACCTATAGATCATGCATATCATGGTAGAGAGCACTTGGGTCATCATAATATCGAAGATTTTTTAGCCAAGGCGTCTGATGCTCTATCAGAGCATATAGCTTATATCAAAGAAGTACTATTGACCTCTGATTATATCGAGACAGGTCATACTTGTTGGTCTGTAATCCAGTATTTCCAGGAGATATTCAGAGGTCAAATCAAAGTAGTATGGATAACGAGACATCCGATGACTCTTGCTAAGTCTTGGATGACACACGGTGTATATGCTAAGCCGATCTTGCCTCACGAGAGTGAAAAGGTCTTTCTTCTTCCTTCTGATAAGTCTGTTGCTTTTGCATCTTATCAATCTAAATGGGATGATATGAATCAGATTGAGAAAATTCTATACTATTGGCTGGAAGTGAATACACATGCATACAGATTGCTGAGAGATACAGACATCGATCATGTGGTGGTCAAGTTTGAAGACTTATTTCAAGATGAAGGCATGATGAGAATATTGGATCTCGCAGACCTGAGATATAAAAAAGAACTACAAGAAGACTATGGGAAGGTTTATGATAGGTTTTCATATATATCTCCTTATACTGTTCCTTCAGAAGTAGAGTGGGATGAAAATCTGAATGCTATGTCTAAAAAACTAGGATACAACTTAATTAATAACTAAATACTCAGGAAAACATCATGACAGTATCACTATCAAGAGAGGTTTTCGAATCATGTCTAAATAAAAAATTCAAAGCTACATTTAGTAAAGATCTCACATATGACTTGGTACTTGTAAATATCAAAGTCAGTAAGAAGATCGAATCTCTCGACATAGAACCTTACTCGTTATTGTTCAGAGCTGAGAGATCTCAAGAGATTTTTAACCAAGGATTAGTCCAGCTTTGGTCTGAGGTGACAGGTGATATCAGTTTATTTTTAATACCTCGCTTGCCGGATAATGACTGGATCTTCTATGAAGCCATCATTTCTTAGTTCGATTATGTTAAAGTGCTTCTAGGTATTACTATTTTATTTGATTACCTGTCTGCCTTTAGTTATATTCGTCATGTAGAAATCGAAGCTGCATCAACAATTTTCCGGCTTTGCTATCTACCTTATAGCACAATGATTTCTCACCATATGATTGGTCAAATAACGTTTAGAACAGTCTTGGAAGATGATAGGAGCTTTCTCATAGGTCTTTACAGATCGACAAGAGAAGATGTCCTACGTCATGGCGGTCAGATGACTCCTCAGCAAAAAGAGGATTTTATCATATCACAATTTGATCTTCAGGATCATCATTATAAGGAGTATTATCCTTCTTCAGTGTATCAGATCATCCAGTTAGATGCTATAGATATCGGAAGGTTATATCAAGCAGAGTATGATAGCACTTTGGAAGTATTAGATATAACATTAGCGCCTGAGTACAGAGGAAGAGGTCTGGGCCATGAAGTTATGACTTCGCTTATGGAAAAAGCTAGACAGAAGGTATTAGAAGTCAAGCTTTACGTTCAGAAAAACAATCGCGCTATCAATTTTTATAATAGACTGGGATTTGCTATTACTGATCACAACGATAGTATTCACTATCAAATGACATACAGAGCAAATAGATCAAAACAACTAATTCAATTAAGTAATTAATCACATTCATAATCAAAAAATAAAATCATGTCATCACCATTTATAGGTCAAGTCGTTATGTTCGCAGGAAATTTTGCCCCTAGGGGTTGGGCCCTCTGCGATGGTCAGTTGCTTGCCATAAGCCAATTTAATGCCTTGTTTTCGATATTAGGAACTACCTACGGAGGAGATGGGAGGACGACATTCGCACTTCCTGGGCTTAGAGGTAGAGTGCCAGTGCACCCAGGCAATGGGCCGGGGTTACCACCTGTTAACTTAGGTCAGAAATTTGGAACTGCCACGACGTTGTTAACAACTCAAAACTTACCTAACCATGAACATACAGGGATTGTAAGTGTAGCTGATGGAAATGGCGACAGTTTTGCTGCTAATGCCAAGCATTTGGCCGCGAAAGCAGTGGATAGTGAATCTTCACCACCTGCCTCTTTAGAGATTTACAAAACAGCAGGTGTCGTAACAGATAAGCAATTATTAGGAGTAAAAACCACGGGAACAACAGGAGCTGGTAATGTTGGATTCAGCAATCAACAACCATCATTGGGTCTTAATTATATTATTGCTCTTCAAGGTATTTTCCCTTCGCGTAACTAATACAAATTGGAAGCCTAGGCTTAAAAAAAAAGAGCTATTGAATTGCTAGCCGCATTATGCGGCTAGCTTTATTTTATCTAGATTGTAAAAACATGTTGTGTCCGAGCAGATGATTGAGCAAAATCGATATTGTGATAATAGGAATATCTTCATAAAAGATCATAACCTTCTTTTTTTTAAGATTCCGAAAGTGGCGATTACCTCAACATGGCAAATTGCTGCTAACTTATTAGGTCACAACCTATATCTTGAGAATCAACTAAGGCAATTTAGGCTACCAGAAATACCTACTCGGAAAATAAATGAATATGATCATATCTATAAGGTTGGTTTTGTAAGGAATCCTTGGGATAGGCTGCTTTCTTGTTTTCTTCAAAAAAAAAACACAGTCCGCAGTTCTTTGTACGTAATGGACTATCACCGAGCTATAGTTTTCAAGAGTTCGTAAGAGCCATATGTGATGTGCCTGATGAGCTGTCTGACAGGCATTTTAGATCTCAGTTTACGTACATCTTCGATCATGAAGCAAATTTGCTAGCTGATTTTATAGGAAACTTTTCGTCTTACCGTCAAGATATGAAGTCGGTTTTAACGAAGTTAAATATGGGTCATCTTGATATTCCACATTACAACAAAACTTCTCATAAGAACTACGAAGAGTATTATACTCCTGATTTGATAAAACAAGTGGGTGTAAGATATGCTATTGATAATGAAATATTCGGCTTTAAATTTGGAAAGCAAGCTGGGCCAGAATTTTATAGTAGCTGGAAAAGAGAATTGAGTACTGATTTAAAATTGAAAATCATAGAGTACAAGTCGAGAAAGTTAATTCATTGTCTTCAATGTAAAGAAGAGAATACAATCCTAATGCCCAAGACCATAAGAAATAGGTTGAGAATTTTATTGAAAGGAAAATGAAATTGAATGTCTAAAATCTTCTGTTTAGGCTTACATAAAACTGGAACGAGTTCTCTTGGAAGAGCATTGGAATTTTTAGGCTATAAAAACTGCTATGGGGCTACTCATTTGCGTCGACAAATAGGAGAATCGAAATTAATGCAGGCTCTTTTTTCAAAGCAATATGAACCTCTTATTGACTTTGCGGAAAACTATGATGCATTTAATGACCTTCCGTGGAGTGTGTTGTATGAAGCCCTGGATGATCATTTTCCTGATAGTAAATTTATTTTAACCACCAGAGAGGATGATGCCTGGTTAGTAAGTGCGAAGCGATACTTTGGTGACACGTCGTCTCCATTTAGACTATGGATGTACGGCAAACCAAGTCCCAAAGGTAATGAGGCGGTCTATCTGAAGAAGTATAAAGCTCATAATGAAAAAGTGCTTCATTACTTTTCTGATAGAGACTGTCTTTTGGTCTTAGATGTAGATCAGCAGAATAAATGGAGAGCTTTGTGTAACTTTTTAGATAAGCCAGTACCTGCATTAGACTATCCTCATTTAAACGAAAAGGGGAGGAGGTGACCGTCATTTTTTCAAAGACTTATTCTTGAGTTTTTGAATTGAATTGAAGAACATTGTAAATTCTTCATAATGCAGAATTTTAGGTTTGACTTCTTCTGTAGACCAGAACTCCATGTACTTTGGAAAGCGAATATTATATTCAGGTGGAAGGATGAGGAACCTAAGGTTGCTCTTCCAGAGCAATTCGCGCAGTGTTACTTGATCCTTTTTAAAGTTATTATTATGATAGGCTGATTTCCATTTTTGAAACAACTTATTTGTAGCTCGATTCTTTTTATATAAAATTACACCACTATTCATTTGAGGGAAAGCATATGGGATATCTTCGTTCCATTTTTGTAGAGTCGCTTTAGCATTTCTTTTATGAGCATGTGCTATGGCTAAATCGAATTTTGAAAGAGTTATATATAGTTCTTCTATATTCTGAAGTATAAAGGTGTCAGCATCTAAGTAGAGTGTTTCTTCAAATGGGCTTTCTGAGATGTAATCTACTTTTGATCGTTTATGTGGATTGTCTATAAGGGAAGAGCTATCAACATAGCGACTTTGAGTATGATGTTGATCAGTGAAGAGATGAATGGGCAAGTCAGGGTTGTGTTGCTTCATTGATTGTGCCGAAGAAATAGCCATTTCTGTGTATTTCTCGCCGACTACTATATATACAACGCCTCTTTTGTTAGAGTCTGCTATTTTCATATTGAAACCTCCTTATTATAGCATGTGACAAAATTGGAAATCTCGGCTAATAAAAGATATTTTCTATGATAGAATTTATGATATCTGTTATTGACATCTTTTGGGAAAGGCATAACATTGATCAGTTCACTTAGTTGAGGTGGTAGTTTTTGAAGTATAGCGTTATAATCTATGAGCCCTTCCCCTATGGCTTTACATGATCTAAGGTCTAATATTGGGACAGTGGCAGTACGAGATTTACGGGCATCAAAAAATGGGGGATAGTCGATCCACTTTTTGAGAGCTTCTCTATAGAATTCTCTTCCTTTTCTCTTGTAATATTTTAAAGAGGAAGGAAGGCTCAAGAAAAAAGAGATTAACTCAAGATCAAGTAGTGGATATTTTATTTCAATGTCATAGTATGACGCAAGTTCCTTTTCTTTCTCAATTCTATAAGAAATATGTGGAGATGTCAAGTGAGCTATTATACTGCTATTTAAGTCTATTCTATTGGCTGACTTTAGGTAATTATGCTCGATTCGATTTTTAAGAGGTTGTACTTTTACTTCCTTTTTGCTACTATGATTCGATATTGGATTGAGTGATGATAAATGGTTGAGAAAAAGGGAGATATTTGTTTTGTAACTTAGTGACTTTGATTCTTGGAAAAAAATTTTCCAATGACCTTGACTTATTGCGTTACTTAAGAAGTTGGGATATTGATTATAACTGATACATTCGTCTCCACCGAAACCTGAAAGTAAAACTTTCCCACTTTTAGATGCTATATCTTGTAATGTTAGTTCGAGATATGCCTTTAAGTCCTGAGTTTTAGGCAATTGTCGACCTATAGAATATTCATCAATGGATGATGATTCATTATAACTAGTAATCTCTGGTATGGGTAGGCCAATTGATTGAGCGGTAGCCTTCTGTATTTCTTGATCATCTTTAATTCCATATTTATTGTTTATTTGATTTGGCCAAAGACCACAAGCGTAGCTTTTAAATGAGACATTACTTTGTTTTGAATACTCCCATGCAATTGCACTTATGCCAGAACTATCGAGGCCTCCGCTGAAATGAGCGTATATATCCCCGTAGCCTGCAATCTGTCTGTAAACGGCTAGCGATAATTTGTCACGAAATATTTGGATAGCTTCTGCAGAGGAAAGTGGTTCTTTTTTTATTTGAGATAGGTTGAAGTACTGATTATGTGATTGGCTATTTGGTGTCCAATGAAAGCTCGTGCCGGGCGTGACACGCTTAATATGTTCGAACCAAGTTCTTTTATAGTCTTGAGGTATTAGTTGGGATAGTACTATCTTGATGTACTGCCAATCAATGTCACATAGGGCAGGTATGGCACTGATTCTTCTTAATTCAGTACTAAAGTAAAATGTATTATTCTTAATAGCGTAGTATATCGGCTCTATGCCAAGTGGATCTCTAAGTACTACTATTCTATTCTCTGCTTTATGAGAAATAATAATAATAAACGATCCAGCTATGTTATTAGCCATATACTCACCTTGGATCTTGTATTGATGTGCTAACTGTTCTGCAGTGTATAGATCCTTGTTCGCAGAGGTTTCTGTAGAATGAGGGAGCTTATTATATGTTGACCCCATAAAGAATAGACAGAACTGTTCATCTTCGAAGAAATAATCTTTACTTTTATTATGTGCAATAAATTTGTCGCCATCAAATACGGGACTGCATTGTTGATTATTGAATCTGTGCGAAGGGTTATTCATCAAGCTGAAGAGATTCTTCTTCTCTTTTTCTGATGAGATATTGATGATGCCGAACATGATTTAAATATACCTAGTTAAATTG
>CAYYBR010000199.1:0-8020 GCA_964470035.1 uncultured Saprospiraceae bacterium | reverse complement strand
GGAAAGACAAATCTTATATCCTCAATTAATCCAGTCTCAGGATTCCAACTTATGGATAGCACCTGATCCGTCTTGTGAAGTCCAAGAGATAAACCGGAAAACTTAACCTCATTGGGAGTCATATTACTATATTGATAGGGAAAACAGCTTTTCAAAATCGAATTATCCATTCCCACCTTAACAATACATGATTGACTCACTTTGAGCTCTACTTTATCCCCAAGCCAAAATTCCACTATTCCTCCTTTATTGATATCTATCCATGTGTGGTCATCAAATTGAAATGAGGACACTCTCTCTCCATTCTGTTCACTTTGAGTATAGAATCCCTTTAGATTATCTATATAAGGAGCGTCTTGGGATCTAATTACTTTCTGACCCAGATCAAATAAAGAATAGCTAAATGCACCGCTTCTCATTTGTAGTTGCGCAGAATAAAAATTTACTAGACGTTGTTTTTTACTAGATATAGTAGAATCACTACTTATTGACTCTACTTGCCCCTGAGCAGACGAAGTATCAATTGCTTCATAGTAATCCTTATCATCAAGCACTTTACTTTTATCATCTACACTCTTGCAGCTAAGTGCTAAGATCATAAGAAAAACGCCTATACTCAACTTGAGCATGAACTGATATTAAAGCATCCAAAGAGATTTCTATAAGTGAGTTTAACAATCACCAGTTCACTAAACTACAAAATTATCAACCGTTGTACTTGATATTTAGCACAATACTCAAATATATGTACATTTCTAAATATTCATAGCACAATTATTCATATTTATGTATGTTTGTTCAATAACACAATACTTATCACTTCTTAACTATAGAAACCATTCAACCAACCTAAATGATCAATTCTCTGCACAATCGATTGAAAGGCGCTCAGACTTAACACTTGGCTTATTATCTTTTCTGAAGTACGACTCTAAATACCCCTTACCTCTATCATAAACATAAACAGCAATCCTATCCTTTTCGGGATTATGCAGTATTGAACCGGATCTGCACATTAAACTCTCTTTAGTTGTGTTAATAGTCTTTTCATAAAAAAAGAATGAGAGCTGCTGGGAATTCAATTTTTTGTAATCACCAACTGCGCAGAATTCCTCCAAAGCAATGGAGTCTAATGCATTTGTGTCATTCTTATAGTTATATACGATGAAATGCGTTTGATGCGGACGAGATAGTTTCATTCTTTCACAAAAAACAACCTTCTCAATTTTCACAGGTGAATTAAAATAGCAATACACCAAAAGCATTCCTACAGCAATTATAAGCAGCAAAACATATCTTCCTAAAGAACATTTACACATAAGCTAGTTAATCTAAACAACTCATATACACCCAATATTCTTTGCCTGTTCTGATTAGTCTAACATAGGCCCAGTCTGAGTAAACATGCAATATCTCTACTAGCTCATGGAGTTCAATATTATCTACTACGGCCTCACTTGGATCAAGATAAGCACCTAAATTGTCAACACATACAGCCCTAATATTCCTTTTCATATATAACTCAAACAAATCTAGTCCCAATTCATCTGCAATTGACTTAATAAACTCAAAGACCAAATAAGGAATAGAATTAATTCGTCGATATCTAACAAATCCATTCCACCTATACAGAGTAATCTCATCTGTTTCACAATCACCAGACACATAAGACTGCATTGTCTGATGGGTCAGGCAGTTCAACATTTCATCAACAGAATTAACATCAACTCTATCACTATAAGCACTATAACATTGAAAATAGTGTTTAATAACAACTTTAGTGACCGTATCTACTACAATAACCATCTCATTACCAGAGCTCAATACTCTATATCGTACAGGATCATTTTCATCTATATTTTCTGAAATATTCATTTCATAATAGACCCCATTCAAGCAAGACTCAAAGTTGATTTGAGCACCACCATGTCCTAAATAGAACATAATAAGTAACAACTCAATCGTATCATAACTTTATCAAGTAAGAAGTTCAAATAAATAAAAAATAAATGCTTCAGCACCTATGACCCTTAGGCATTGATACTTTACAATATGCTCCATAACACATAATTGAATAGCAGTTTCTTAAATAAACAAGAACTAAGACAATACACCTCATGTAAAACTATGGATTCCACGTCCCTAAATTCCATTCTTCAATCTCTACCACCAACACAAAATTCAGCTCTGCAACATCTAAAGTCTCGCACATTCGAGATCTACTTTGTTATCATCAATAATAGAAATGGAATTTCTTCCAGCATATCTATGCATCCTATCTTGATTGTTCTTTTTGATCTCATAAATACAAAGAAGATCAGAATGTACATCGTGATAAAACGGCTTAGGTCTGCACCTCAACCTATCATATGTCGTATTATTTGTCTTCTTGTAGAACAATACAAAATAAGTTTGACCGGCGATTGTCCAGGAATCATTTAACGCACAAGCAACTCTACTCGCAACACTATCTAACTGATACTCATGGTCTAAATAGCCTTCAACCAGAAAATGTGTTTGACTCCTAAATCTAAATTTATGTTGATCACAATGATCAATTTCCACTATATGTAAAGTAGAGTCCGTTCTTATATCACAAGAATTAAACAATAAAACATATAAACAAAGGATAATTACTGTAATTCTGATAACAACAACATTCATCTCATATAGTATTACTAGTAAAGACTTCACCAAACACCACGTAATTAACGATAAACCAAAAACCAAAAAAACTACCTACCGTTATGGTTTTAAAACCAATAACTGTGGTGACCACAACCACTATAGCCAGTGCTAGAATCACGTACGTCAGCCAGTTATGCCTTATACCTTCGAAAACTATAGGTCTAAATTTTACCAGAAGGGCAAGAACAGAAACTAATATGAACTGAAATAGTGGCATAAATAAAACCGCCATTACGAAACTATAACTGTCAATATCAAAAACCTCCGGACCACGTTGATAGGCAGATATCGACCTCTCTATCAGAAAGAGAGTAACAGTTGACACTAAGAAGTACAATATCAATTTAATTACAAACTCTGCTGCCTTCATAAGAACCAATTATCATTGCACAATACAAGATCTAATATCTTAAAACAACTTTATCTTGCCCCAAACAAATTTACTCATTTACATCTGCCCTACTTTAACCTCTCGTCCAGCAAGAGTCACCACACTTTCTTGTGAGATTGTAGTTAAAATCGGAATTATCGTCATAGAACTCTTTACAATTAAGCAAAAGATCATTTAAACAATCAAAGATCCTTATTCGAAATATTGACTCATCTTCCTGTAAATCTCGATCAGGCAATTCCAGCCAAATCGACCCGTTATCATTTTGATCCACTTTTATAGCCAAAGTAGTTCTATCAGGATCTGATACTTTAGCGAAGTCAAGAAATTTACTATTCCCATTCCATCAATCACTATTCAATCTTGGCTTCCAGTAATACTCTATCAATCTCTGAGAATGATAGAATGATTGGATCGTAATTTCAGTTTTAACACTATCATGTATATAACAACACATAAAGTAGTTCATATAAACAGGTGAGTTTCTCATGCCGTAAAAAGCCTCACTCATATTTATCTTCCATAAAAGATGCATCTGTGATGGAATCAATAATTGATTATGTTCAAAAAACTTATTTAACTCATCATTCATGAATACTCATTATTCTAAGATGTTCTGTAGCGTCTCTGAGCGCAACATCATGTATCATCAGCATCGCGATTATCCGCTCTTGTAGAACTGCGTTCTACAAGTTTTATATACTAATCAACATACATCTAGGCCTTATACTGCTAATATAACCGAAAACTAAGTTTCCTTCTTACTGCTAAACTCTATAGACATTGAAAAAGACACTTTTCCAATAGCGACTAGCGATTTACTTGAGCGGGGGGAACACCACAACCACTATAGCCAGTGTTAAAATCACGTACGTCAGCCAGTTATGTATTCGACCCTCGAAAACTATAAGTCTAACAATCTATTCTTAACAGATCCACTCTTCTCTTAAGATACAACCACCCTATCACGAAAACCACGCTTGGAACTAACACAATATTAACGCCCATTTCAAGCGAACCCATAAATCCAAACAACATCAATGGATTAAGGAAAATTAAAGCAGCATGTAATAAATAGGAGCATATGAATAGGACAATAATATTTACCGACTTTTCTACATACTTACTCAATATTCGCATGTAAACAAATGGGACATAAAAAGAAACAATTGGAGCGAATAAAACTGTAAATACTAGAGGAAACAACCATTCTGCAAAAGTGAAATCTCTCCATTGCCTATTACTTGGATAATTCAGGTTCTGATAAAACAACAATACCAGAGTTATTGACATAAAAACTAATAACCAGAGACCAATTGATGCTCTTCTTATTAATTTCTTTTTTGATTTTTCCATAGATATGAAGATCTCTGTTCTGAGAGATAGGAGACCTCACTAAACTCAAACACCTCGCTATTCTAAGATGTCCTTTGCGTCACCCAACGCAACATCATGCATCATCAGCATCGCGATTAGCCCTCCGCTCTAGTAGAACGCAGTTCTACTGGTCTTATATACCGTACAACATCAATATGGGTCTTATACCGCTAATATAATCAAAACCAAGTTTCCTTCTTTCTGCTAAACTAAATAGACATTGGAAAAGACACTTTTCCAATAGCGACTAATGATCTGCTAGAGCGAGGAATTATGTTCGATGAGAGCCGTGCTGGCTCACTGATATAAATAATAATAAATTTAAGCGAGGACGCTTAAATTAGCGGGGGATATGTCTCTCCTACACGACGCCTTCATATCACTACTATTATGACATGCTTATCCCCCTTTAGTGCATCCAGAAGCGTACATTGTCCTGCTATGCGACCTACCATAATACTCGCTCTATGTACACATTAAATACTACTTAGAGCGGCCATAATTTTCTGCAAAACTAGCAATCATTTAGATCCTTTAATATTTCCCAACTACCATCCTCCTTCTGCTTTACAATATAATTCTTTCGCAATGCTTCTTCTACAACTATAGCCTCTTGCCTAGATGTATACTTCTCCTTATCCCATACAAAGTTATTCAAGTCTTCATCATGTTCATAAATCGTGATATTCTCTTTAGACCAATCAAAATACTTGTTAGGAATTTTTCCCTTATATCCTTCAAGAAAAAAATATGGTACATCATATTCTTGCAATGGTGCCACAGGCATCAAATCTTCAGGAATCAGGTGATGGTCCAAACTCAGATCCAACCCAATGATATGCATTGTCTTGATAATAGTCGCGGGCTGAATTGCTATATACTTACTCAAAAAGTTGCCGCCGTAAATTCTTTTTTGAATAATATCTGGCCTCAATATATACATCAATACTTCAGTAACCCCAGCCGAGTCCTTTAACAACATACTTGACATCAACTCGGCATCGCGTTCATATAAATAAGACTCTTGCAAAGCATATTCAAAAGATGCTCTCCCATACCGATGAGAAAGCGCTTTGTACTTTTCGATCTCTAATTTTGCGCTTTCTTCATCACCCAATAATAGAGATCGAATAAATGGACCCAAACCAACAACTGGTCTACCCTGATACTTGTCATTATAGTTCCACGCACATAACCTCTCCTTTAAATCCTTTGAATCACTAAGTAGTATCGACAATGTTATAACGGAAGGACCATTTCCAAATTCACTTGTTATTTTTTCTCCAAACTCAGATCTTGAGGCCAACCAGTCGACTAGTCGCCCATAGACATATTGATATTGCTTAGCTAAACCAAGATCATTATCCACAAAATAATATTTGACCCACAACTTCAATGTGGCTTCAAGCAAATTAAATCGCACAATACTCGACACTAAGCTGGGATCCTTTTCAATATCAACCAGGGCTCGATTTTCTTTATTTTTTGGATCCCCTATCCACTTTAATAGTCTTTCTAATTCTGACTTCATTTGTTATAGACAAGTTTCAGATTCGTTCCTAAAGAATTCCGCTCTACAATTCATATTCAACTGCCGTTCAGTTGCGTCTCCCGGCGCAAAACCACACATGTTCACTTAAAAAATCACTTTCATCTACAGAAATCACATATCTTATCTCGTCTACCAAAAAGTACAATCAAATGTCGCTTCTAAATATCAACTTTTTTACTCCATCAGTTTCTTGATATTCAAGATAGTAAGACTTAGCAGTCTCAGTCTGAATTAATATAACTTCTCCGCTATTGCAAAACGCCGCTCTACAATTCATATTCAACAACGTTGAGTTGCGTCTCCCGGCGCAACGGGTTGGATTATTTAAGCACGTGAACATTCTACAATACATACCACCTCGGTCTGAAACCAGTTTTTCCCCTCGCTCTTGTAGAACTCCGTTCTACAAGTCTTATATACCATACAACATACATATAGGCCTTATACTGCTAATGTAATCGAAAACTAAGTTTCCTTCTTACTGCTAAACTAAATAGACATTGGAAAAGACACTTTTCCAATAGCGCATAATGATCTACTAGAGTAAGTTAACTTTTGTTCTTCAAGTCCAAAAGCCTTATTACTCGCTTTATAATTTATAATCAACTCGATCTTAGCTCAGAAGACTATCGACGTCCTCCAAATAATCCCCCACCCTTCTCAAAAACCTGCCACCTAAGGCTCCATCTACTATCCGATGATCATACGATAGTGATAAAAACATCATAGAGCGTACTTCGATAGACTCGACTCCATCGCGATCCACTATACCTGGCCTTCTTCTTATAGCTCCAAGAGAAAGGATGGCCACTTGTGGTTGATTGATGATAGGGGTGCCGAGTGTATTACCAAACGTACCGACATTGGTGACGGTGAAGGTGCCCCCTGATACTTCATCGGGTTGGAGGTCATGTACGCGTGCTCTGCGGGCAAGATCATTTACGTAAGTGGAAAGGTCTTCTAGGCTTAGCTTATCAGCATCTTTGATGACTGGGACTACTAGTTGGTCATCTTCAGTGGCAGTGGCCATACCGATGTTGATAGATTTTTTGAGGATGATAGTCGTTCCTTCTACAGAGGCATTGATCCGTGGAAAGTCGGTGATGGCCTGGACTACAGCTCTGAGAAATAAGGGCGTATAGGTGAGCTTTTCTTGCATGCGCTGCTGCCAGTCCTCTTTTCTTTCTTCACGCCAAGCTACAAGATCGGTGACATCGATCTCTAAAAATGAAGTGACATGTGGTGATGTCCGCTTAGAACGCACCATATGCTCTGCGATCAACTTACGTCGACGATCCATCGGTATGATATCGATGTTATCACCATGGTCATATGTGGGAGTCGGATCTGATACACTATGAGGTCTGTCATATAGTATCTGTCCTTTAGAGACTTGAGCAGATTTGTGCTGAAGATAGCTTTCTACATCCTGTCTGGTCACCCGTCCCTCGTGACCTGTGCCAGAGATTTTATCTAGCTCTGCTATACTCAGTCTCTCGATAGATGCTATCGATCTAACCAATGGGCTATAAAATTTCGTGGTCTGGCTTGGCCTCAAGGATCTTTCTAACTCTTCACCTGTATAGGGCGTAAGTAGCGGTCGATGAGTAGATGGTGCAGTAGTCGATGGCAGGGAGGGTGCTACATCTTTGATAGCCTTAGATGCTACAGCTGGCACTTGAGTTGGGCTGATATCTTGTGTGTCTTTAGACAGGAGCGCATAGTCTTCTTCACTTACTTCTATAGAAGCGATGACGCCACCTACCTGGACGACTTCATCTACCTGGACATGTATCTCGACGATCCGTCCTGGAGCCAATGCTGGGAGCTCGGAGTCCACCTTGTCCGTGGCTATCTCTAGTATAGTCTCGTCTTGCGCTACTTCATCGCCGACGACTTTCATCCATGAGATGACAGTGGCTTCGGTTACACTTTCGCCTAACTTGGGCAAGCGCATTTGATAGATGGGCATAGTTATGATTTACTATGCGATATTACTTCAAATGAATTAA
>CAYYBR010000198.1:0-8074 GCA_964470035.1 uncultured Saprospiraceae bacterium | reverse complement strand
GGTAACATATACAACACAGAGGTAGAAACTCCACGCCTTGATGCAGGGAGTGGTCTTGTCTTAATGTCAGATGGTGAAAATCTTCAAATTGGTAAGTGTCCGCAAGAATGCTTTTATATTTCGGGTAATGTAAAAAAGATGATTTTGTTAAAGGCAAATGAAAAAACATTAGTAATATCAGGTGTCAATAATGCCCCCTTAAACGTATTAGAATTGTAGATTTAAAATTCTATCTAATGAAAAGAATAACTTTACTAAGCTCACTACTTGTTATCTTCTTGATGCACACTGGGTCTTTAGGTGCTCAAGTAGACGTGAAAGAGAAAAATGTAGACTACTTGGTTTTTTCTCAAGTAAAAACTGTCTCTACCAAAGTCATGGATAAGGAAATCTATAAGGGGCATGTCCACCTTTATGATAACTGGAGATTTGCCACTTTTCATCATAGTGAATATAAGGACGTCAGTGTGGATAGTGTGAAGCTCAACATCTTCAGAGGAGAGGTAGAAGTATATCAGGGGGGACAGTTTCTGACTTTAGATAATCGCGAGTTTGACTCCTTTGATTTTGGTTATGATGATGGAGATTATAAGGCTCTATATAAAACAAAACACTATTATTTTGACAATGACGTGCGCCTGCCCGGTATCATCAAGGTTATTGAATTAGGAGATTATTCTGTCATCGTAGCATATGTCTCCTCAGTCAGAAATGACAGTGATAAAAACCCTTTGATGATGGAGAGCTATAAGAAGGATAAAATCGTCATGCATAAGCATCGGTATGTAGAGCATAATGGGGTACTTTCTAGGATAAAAACTAAAAAAGACTTTAAGAAGTTCTTTGACGGATATCCTCATGTACAAAAGTTTATCTCTGCTCAGAAGCTCAATCATAAAGAAGAAGGGGATATTGCGAGGGCAGTTGAGGAGGCGTTTGGCGCTGGATAGGAATTTCTACCCATTAACAAGTGTTAATAAATTACGTATTTTTGTAATGTGTATGCACTTGACTCCTTTACAAAGTATCTGAGGTACGAACGACACTACTCAGAACATACTATCACATCTTATACGAGAGATTTGGAGCAGTACTCTATGTATTTGGCTTCACATCTGGATATCACTGATCCTAGTAAGGCTCTGCATGTACATGTAAGGTCATGGATTGTACATCTTATGCAGTCCGACTATACGGCCAAGTCAGTCAACCGAAAATTGAGTACACTCAAGAGTTACTATAAGTATCTCAAGAAGCTAGGACATATCACTTTGAATCCTTCATCTAAGATTTCAGGCCCCAAGCTTCCTAAAAGGTTGCCCACAGTCATAAGAGAAAAAGATCTAGAACGAGGCTTAGACCTACTGTTGGAGCAGGATACAGAAGACTTTTCTGCTGTCAGGGACGATTTAATCATCCAACTACTGTATCAGACAGGCATAAGACGATCGGAGCTTATCAACCTCAAGGATCGAGATATCAATATCCAGAGGTTAGAGCTCAAAGTATTAGGTAAGGGAGAAAAAGAGAGGTTGATACCGATCACGACAGAGCTGTCAAAATCTATAGCTAACTATCAAAAGTTGCGGGATGACCGTCATGAGGATAATCAAGGCTATCTTCTTTTAACTGATAAGGGAAGACCACTATATCCCAAGTATGTCTATAATAAAGTAAGTGCTTGGATAGGCCTATATTCGACTAATACGAAGCAAAGTCCTCATGTGCTTAGACATAGTTTTGCTACTCATCTTGCTAATAATGGGGCCGAACTCAATGCGATAAAAGAGCTGCTTGGACACTCAAGTTTGGCTGCTACACAGGTCTATATGCACAATAGTGTAGAGCGGTTAAAGGAGGTATATAGCAAGGCTCATCCGAGGACAATAAAAAAAAGATAATTAGGCCGTTTTACTATTCTGATTTTTGTTATACTTTTGCACTCGCTTTTCCAAAAGAGGATAGCGTTATTAAAAGAGAACATTAGCTAGCTAACGCGGTATAGCCAAGCACAGCCGATAAAAGCCAGCATAGCTCAGTTGGCCAGAGCAGCTGATTTGTAATCAGCGGGTCGGGGGTTCGAATCCCTCTGCTGGCTCATCACTAGTAGTGATTGACAAAATGGGATGTATTAAAAGACATCTTGAGGGGGTGCGCCGGAGTTGGAGAGCCGGGCCAGACTGTAAATCTGGTGTTTCGACTGAATAGGTTCGAATCCTATCACCCCCACAGATCGGGAGTGATGAGTTAGGTTATGTTCTTGCATTTGACAATGATATAGGAAAAATGGATTCTGTAGAACTTAGGTTATACAGGACCGACACTATATGCGGGAGTAGCTCAGTTGGTAGAGCATCAGCCTTCCAAGCTGAGGGTCGCGGGTTCGAGTCTCGTCTCCCGCTCAAAATTTGTTTTGAGTGTAATAAGGATAGATTGATAAATCTTCCGTTAACCTTTCTTAAGGAATTTATTCCTGATGAGAAGGTCTTTGCCAATGTAGCTCAGGGGTAGAGCACTTCCATGGTAAGGAAGGGGTCGGGGGTTCAATTCCCTTCATTGGCTCAAAAAAGAAAGACGACATTTGTGTCGTCCAACATATGACCATATTGGTCAGAAAATAACATTGACATAATATTTAAAGACAATTAAATTCTAAGAGATGGCTAAGGAGACCTTTCAGAGGACCAAACCCCACGTAAACATCGGTACTATCGGACACGTAGATCATGGTAAGACTACACTGACTGCGGCTATCACCTATGTACTGGCAGAACAAGGACTTTCTGAGAAGAAAGATTATGATTCGATCGATGCTGCTCCTGAAGAAAAGGAACGTGGTATCACAATCAACACTGCACACGTGGAGTATGAGACTGCTGCGAGACACTATGCTCACGTAGATTGTCCAGGTCACGCCGATTATGTAAAAAACATGGTTACGGGTGCTGCACAGATGGACGGAGCAATCCTTGTGGTTGCAGCTACTGATGGTCCTATGCCACAGACTAGAGAGCACATCCTCCTTTGTCGTCAGGTAGGTGTACCAAAGATTGTTGTATTCATGAATAAAGTTGATCTCGTTGATGATGAAGAGATGCTAGAGCTTGTTGAGATGGAAGTTAGAGAACTTCTAGATCAGTACGAGTTTGATGGTGATGCTGCTTCAGTTATCCAAGGATCAGCTCTTAAGGCATTAGAAGGTGATAGTGGTGCTGCTGATAAGATCATGGCACTCATGACAGCGGTAGATACTGACATCCCTGAGCCAGAAAGAGATGTAGATAAGCCATTCTTGATGCCTATCGAGGATGTATTTTCTATCACAGGACGTGGTACTGTAGCAACAGGTCGTATCGAAAGAGGTGTGATTAATACAGGAGATCCTGTTGAGATCGTAGGTATGATGGCTGCAGATGAGAAGCCACTAACTTCTGTTGTAACGGGAGTTGAGATGTTTAGAAAGATTCTTGAAAGAGGAGAGGCAGGTGATAACGCTGGTATCCTTCTTAGAGGAATCGAGAAAACAGACATCAAAAGAGGTATGGTGATAGTTAAGCCTCAGTCTGTAACTCCACACAGTCACTTTAAGTGCGAAGTATACGTACTTGGAAAAGATGAAGGAGGAAG
The DNA here is from genome assembly GCA_964470035.1 of uncultured Saprospiraceae bacterium. Lineage (GTDB taxonomy): Bacteria > Bacteroidota > Bacteroidia > Chitinophagales > Saprospiraceae > JAJRXG01. The sequence continues at coordinate 4,447 of CAYYBR010000198.1, read as the reverse complement.
ACATACTCCATTCTTTAATGGATATCGTCCACAGTTCTATTTCAGAACAACAGATGTTACAGGAGACGTGAGTCTACCAGATGGTGTAGAGATGGTTATGCCTGGTGACAATGTTGCTATGGAAGTAAAGTTGATTAACCCGATTGCGATGGAGAAAGGTCTTCGATTTGCGATCAGAGAAGGTGGCCGTACAGTAGGTGCAGGTCAAGTAACTGAGATACTAGATTAATATATAAGGCGTACGCCTTACATTAAATCTTTTTAAAATATAGACTTTAGTTGAGCACCTTGATGAAGGTGCTCAATTGTCGTCTTAAAGAGGATCAGAATCCTCACCAGAAAATTAATTCTTGCGCTTGTCCTCCTAACGGAAGACATGTTATAGGGGAGTAGCTCAATTGGTAGAGCGGCGGTCTCCAAAACCGTAGGCTGCGGGTTCGATTCCTGTCTCCCCTGCATCTGTGGGATCGGAGTGGAAAGAAGACGTATCCGAGGATATGTGAAAAGTATTTAGAAATAATGGACGGACTAATTATATCACTTAAGGAAAGCTATAATGAGTTACTTAATAAAGTGACTTGGCCATCTTTTCCTAACCTTCTAAGTTCTACAACTGTTGTTTTGATCGCTTCAGCTATCATTGCTCTTATCATACTTTTGATGGACGTCGTATCTAAGCAAGTGTTAGAGATCGTCTATGGTATTTTCTAGAGAAAAGTAATCACGATGTCAGAAGATAAGAGATGGTACTCTTTAAGAGTTATAAGCGGTAAAGAGCGTAAGATAAAAGAGCGAATAGAACTCGAAGTTGAAAGGTCGAAGTGGTCAGATGTAATCACTGAAGTGCTTGTACCATCAGAAAAGGTGTACAAGATTAGAAATGGTAAAAAAGTGATACTTGAGAGAAATATTCTTCCTGGATATATTCTTATCGAAGCTGTATCCAAGAGATTTAGCTCTGAGATGATCCAAGGTATAGCAAGTATGACTAATGTGATTCATTTCTTAGGTAGAGATAAGCCAATTCCTATGCAGGAGCATGAGGCTAATCGTATGCTAGGAAAGGTAGACGAGTCACAAGAAGTGGGTGAATCTATGATTGAGCCATTTATTGTTGGTGAGTCTGTCAAGATTATAGATGGACCGTTCAATGAGTTTGTAGGTGATATCAAAGAGGTGAACGAAGAGAAGAAAAAATTAAAAGTAATCGTAAAGATATTCGGCCGTGGAACTGAGGTAGAACTCAACTTCATGCAAGTCGAAAAACAAGGATAGATTATGGCTAAGGAAGTCGAAACGTATGTAAAACTACAGGTAAGAGGAGGACAAGCTAATCCTGCTCCTCCAGTTGGGCCAGCACTAGGTGCAAAAGGTCTGAATATTATGGAGTTCTGCAAAAGGTTTAATGCCAAGACGCAAGAAACCCCAGGTAAACTCATACCAGTTGTTATCACTGTTTATAAGGACAAGTCTTTTGACTTTGTTGTAAAAACTCCTCCTGCTGCCACGCAGCTCATGGAAGCAGCAAAGCTCAAGAAAGGTTCACCAGAGTCTAATAGAAATAAGGTGGGTTCTGTGACTTGGGATCAGATCAAAGCGATTGCAGAAGATAAGATGCCAGACCTCAATGCATTTACTATAGAGTCCGCAATGAAAATGATTGCTGGAACAGCAAGAAGTATGGGACTTACAGTCAAAGGTGATGCACCTTGGCAAGCAGCAGGCGAAGGCGCTGAAGCATAGAAATTTTAATAACACGATTATATCATAAGGGAGTCCTGAGCATGGGACGATTGCACCTTAAAATTTATCAATAACATGCCAAAATTATCAAAGAAGAGAAAGGCGGCTTTAGAAAAGTACGACTTCGAAAAAGCCTACAATCTCGAGGAAGCGATGGCCATCATCAAAGATGTGAATGGAACCAAGTTCGACGCTTCCGTAGATTTGCACGTAAGACTAGGTGTAGATCCTAAAAAAGCAGACCAAGGTATTAGAGGAACAGTATCTCTACCTAACGGTACTGGAAAGTCAAAGTCAGTTCTAGTTTTATGTACTCCAGATAAGGAAAAAGAAGCCTTAGATGCAGGTGCAGACTATGTTGGATTAGATGAGTATATCACTAAGATACAACAAGGATGGACTGATGTCGATGTAGTTGTAGCGGCACCAAATGTGATGGCACAACTTGGTAAGGTAGGACGTATACTGGGACCAAGAGGGCTTATGCCAAATCCCAAAACTGGTACCGTGACACCCAATGTGGGCGCAGCTGTGAAAGACGTGAAGGGTGGTAAGATCTCATTTAGAGTTGACAAATATGGTATCATCCATAGCTCTATAGGTAGAGTAAGCTTCAACCCACAACAACTAGCTGAAAACGCACAAGAATTATTATCAACTTTGATCAAGATGAAGCCGTCATCTGCTAAAGGAGAATACATGAGATCTCTTCATGTTGCTAGCACGATGAGTCCAGGTGTTAAGATTGATGTTAAATCTGTAAAAGCATAGGTATGACAAGGACAGATAAAGTAACGGCGATAGAAGAACTAAAAGAGACTTTCTCTAATAATCAGTTTTTCTACTTGACTGACTCTTCAGCAATGACTGTAGAGCAGATTAATAAGTTGAGAAGACTATGCTTTGACAAAGGAGTGAAGATCAAGGTTGTTAAAAACACCCTTGCAATCAAGGCATTGGAGTCATTTCCTGAAGATAAAGGTTACGGAGGCTTATATGAGTCTCTTAAAGGGCCGACGACATTGATGTATGCTGAGCAAGCTAGTACACCTGCGAAGGTGATAGCAGAATTCAGAAAGGATGGTGAAAAACCTATGCTGAAGGCAGCCTACATTGATTCAGATGTCTTCGTTGGAGATGACCAATTAATAGCTCTCAAATCACTCAAGTCAAAAGAAGACCTCATAGGAGAAGTAATACTTCTGCTAGAGTCTCCTATCAAGAGTGTATTGGGCTCACTACAGTCAGGAGGATCCACGATTTCTGGATTACTCAAGGCGCTTGAGTCTAGAGAGGAATCATAATAAGGCTTCCAAGACAATTTCTAATATTTATTTACGCGCCATTTTTTAATTAAAAACATTAAAGTAAAAATCGATGGCAGATTTAAAAGCAATTGCAGATCAACTGGTTAACCTTACGGTTAAGGATGTTAAAGATCTTGCAGACATCCTAAAGGATGAGTACGGCATTGAGCCAGCAGCAGCAGCTGTTGCAGTAGCAGCAGGTCCAGCAGCAGGTGGTGGAGATGCAGGAGGGGCAGCAGAGAAGAGTGAATTCGATGTGATCCTTAACTCAGCAGGTGCTGCTAAACTAGCAGTAGTGAAAGAGGTGAAAAATCTCTTAGGTGTAGGACTAAAGGATGCGAAGGGACTCGTAGACGGAGCTCCGGGGCCTATCAAGGAAGGTGTTCCTAAAGAAGAGGCTGAATCTATTAAGGCGGCTCTAGAAGCTGCAGGTGCTGAAGTAGAATTGAAGTAATTCTGCTTAAGCGCTTATGACAGATTCACTTACGTAAATAAGATAATCGGCTTAGCTGAGACTTAGGTCTCGGCTAGGCCTTTCGTCGTTTTGAAAAAACAGAGCCTTCGGGCTGAATAATAACCAATAAACTTTTACTCATGGCGGCCACCAGTGAAGTACAAACTCCTCTAGAAAGGATCAACTTTGGTAAAATCAAGTTGCCTTCTAGTTACCCAGACTTACTTGAAATACAGCTCAAAGGATTTCACGAGTTCTTCCAACTCGAGACTACTCCAGAGAACAGGATGTATGAAGGACTCTATCGTGTATTTCAGGAGAACTTCCCGATTACCGATGCTCGTAACATATTCGTACTTGAGTTTTTGGACTATTTTATAGATCCACCTCGATATGATATCAAAGAGTGTATGCAAAGAGGTCTTACATATAGTGTACCTCTCAAAGCCAAACTCAGGCTGTCATGTAATGATGAAGAGCACGTGGACTTCCAGACCATCGTTCAGGATGTATTCTTAGGCAACATACCTTATATGACGCCTAAAGGAACATTTGTGGTCAATGGAGCAGAAAGAGTAATCGTCTCTCAGTTACACAGATCTCCAGGTGTATTCTTCAGTCAGACTTTCCACCCGAATGGTACAAAGCTCTACTCTGCGAGAGTAATACCTTTCAAAGGAGCGTGGATGGAATTCGCTACTGACATTAACAATGTCATGTACACTTACATCGACCGTAAGAAGAAGTTTCCAGTTACAACTCTGCTCAGATCGATCGGATATGACTCAGATAAGGATATATTAAACCTCTTTGGACTTTCAGAAGAAGTAAAAGTTACCACGGGTAATCTAAAGAAAGCTATCACAAGAAAATTGGCCGCAAGGGTCTTGAGAAAGTGGACAGAAGACTTCGTAGATGAAGATACAGGTGAGGTGGTGACTAT
>CAYYBR010000197.1:0-8139 GCA_964470035.1 uncultured Saprospiraceae bacterium | reverse complement strand
CATCAGGAACAAATAACACAGGACGTACAGCGTGCTGGTTAGACTTCTCTGATGATAACACCTTCTTCGTATCTAATGCTATCGAGGCAGGACTTGCATCGTATAGCTTTAATGACGGAGTAGTTGAACTACTAGATCAGACTGCCGCTGCAGGTACTGGAGCTACAGGTAATACAACTGACCCAGCTGCTGCCTTCGGAACAACAGAAGGATGGATCGATATGTGGATCTCAGATGACGGACAGTATCTATATCAACTATTTGGACTGAGCGGTGAAGTAGGCGTATACGAGATCACTGGTGCTGAGTTGACATTGATCCAAGAGGTCGGTGGACTACCAGCTAATAATACGCAGGGTATCGTATCTGTAGGTCAGGTTAATGATAATCCGATAGTACTTCAGGATAAGGATGAGACACCAGAGAGAATAATCGATCTGGATGGGCCGACTGCTGCAAGTCGCGCAGAGGCGCAGGCCTTTACGGACATGGCAGTATATCCTAATCCTACTTCTGGAGATATACTTAATGTAACATTTGAACTGCAGACTGCAACTGATTTCACCTTATCAGTATTCAGTATCGACGGATCTAATCGAGCGAACTTCAATACCAATGTAACAGGTCGCTCAGCAGGATTCTACAATGAAAGAGTTGATGTATCACAATTCTCTAATGGTGTATACATCATCCAGATTAACAATGGACAACAAATCATGCACGAGAAATTCATTATCCAGCGATAGTGCATGAGAAGGATAGCAATTTGATTCATAGTTTTAAATGAATTGTATTAGAGAGTGAGCGGAAAAGACCGCTTGCTCTCTTTTTTTTTGAGCTCTGTACTAGCTATCCCACTTTACGTAAATATTTCAATTCGGTTAGATCCTCAGTTTGGGTATAGCCTACGTCCTCTTCTGAAGTGTCTAATTTTTTTGATCTGCTCTTTCTAATTTCACTGTTGATATTCTTTACCTTTTAGATCTATAAAAGGAATTTTCATGATTACAGTGATTCGCAATGGTACCTACTTTGATGGTACTGGCGCAAAAGGAGTTGTTAGAGATGTAGTAGTTAAAGATGGTCTTGTGGACGGTATTTACGAAAGTGCTCCTACTATAGAAGGAGCTCATGTCATAGACGCTCAAGGCAAATGGGTCACGCCAGGCTTCCTCGATATACATACGCATTATGATGCCGAGATAGAGGTCATGCCAGGGTTAGAAGAGTCTTTACGTCATGGTACTACTACTGTGGTGATGGGTAATTGTTCTATAAGTGCAGCATTGGGAAGAGATGAAGATATCGTAGACCTTTTTTGTCGAGTAGAGAATATGCCTGCACAAGTCCTTACAGAATGGATCAAAGATCGCATCAGCTGGAAATCTCTAGCAGAATACTATGAACACCTAGATACTCTGAAGATGGGCCCAAATGTGGCCAGCTTTATTGGGCATTCTAATATCCGTATAGCATCCATGGGCGTAGATCGTAGCTTCAAAGTTCGTAAGGCCTCAGCAGAAGAAAAAGGAAAAATGGATGGCTTCCTCAATGAAGCCATGGAGGCAGGTTATCTAGGTATGTCCATAGATATGCTGCCATTTCATCGTTGGGGTGGGGTATTTAAGCCAGAGTTCAAAGGTTCGTCTGTACCTTCTCAGCAAGCTGCAGTATCTGAATATCGAAGACTTGCTAGCATTCTTCGCAAGTATGACCGCGTACTTCAGGCTACGCCCAATGCCCTCGATAAGAAATCCGGTATCCATCTCTTGAGGATGAGTTCTGGTCTAGGTCGCAAACCACTTAAGACTACCATCGTCGCAGCGATGGATCTCAAGTCAGATGAAAACATCCATAAGCTTGTGACCTTTCTTGCCTCTATGGGTAAGAAAGTGTTTAACGCTGATATGAGATTTCAAGCACTGTCGATGCCTTTTCTAAATTATGGTGAAGGTCCAATTACGCCACTTTTTGAAGAGTTTCCTTCCATGGTTCATGTGATAGGTGCTAGCCCTGAGGAAAGAAAAGAGGCTTTTGCAGATCCTGTTTTTAGAAAGTGGTTTAAGAAAGATTGGAATCACAAGACTACCTCGGTATTTCCAAGATTGCTCAAAGAGATGACAGTCGTCAAAGCACCTGACTCATCCATAGTTGGAGCGACTTTCCAAGAACTTGCAGATCGACATGCCCATGGTAATGATGCTTTGGACTACTTTATGGATCTCATATATGCATATGATACAGATCTAATCTGGAAGTGCGTAGCTGCTAATCACAGAGATGATGTGCGCATGAAGTTGATGGCCCATGATTGTACATTTCCCGGGTTTAATGACTCGGGTGCTCACAATGTCAATATGGCCTTCCATGATGGGGCTTTACAGACTCTCCGCCAATCCATGAAAAACCCCGATATCATGCCTGTTGAGAAAGCTATCAATAGGCTGACTAAACTACCAGCAGACTGGTTAGGGTTGGATGCTGGTTCATTGGAAGAGGGGCGTCGTGCAGATATATGTGTTTTAGATCCTTCCAAATTAGAAAGTGGGCTAACACAAGAACCTATAGAAGATTATCACCCTTCTCTCAAAGGAGCATTCCGATATGTAAAAAGATCAGATGGAATTGTCAACCATGTACTCGTCAATGGAGAAGAGGTCTTTAATGATAAAGAGGGTTTCAATAAAAATCTAGGTAAACGAAAGTATGGTCAGTTGTTGAGGAGTTTGAATTGAATAGAGCGCAGGAATATTTGAAAGAAAATTTCTAATCTTCTCTTTATCATATCTGTCACTATGCTTTGTCCAATTCATCTGTTTTTTCATTTACTGCAGTTCCTATTTTCTTTGGTTTCTGCCGTGTACATAGTTGTGGTGTCCATCTTTAGCAAGTTGGAGAGTTGCTAGTTTTCTGATGCCATCAGTACTTCCGTTTATGAGTTACAGGTCTTCATGATCACTACTGTCCTTCTAGTTGTCTAGCATTGTCTTTGTGAAAATGAGGCAATACATCTCTTGCAAGCTGTTCCAGTACTTCCTCTATTTTTCTTTGACTGAACCTCAGATTGATACCGACGTGATTCACACCGAGTTTTTTCAGATTGTTGAAGTACTTTATCAGATGATTGGAGCCGAGTCTAAACCCTAAATGAATATGTTGTGGAGCAAAGTCTTTTTGAGGATGTAGATCAACATATAGCGGTTGCATAAAGGGCTTGTCCACTTCTTGATCATCAGGTATATGCTTCCTCCACTCTGAGATATTATATTCTTGCATGTAGAAGTTTCTTGGATAGTACATCCATCCATCTGCATGCTCAGATATCCAGGATATATCTTGGCGACTATGCCCAGTAACAAGCATAGGTATTTTAGCTCCGGTGGGTTTAGGTAGAATATCACTTTGTCCGGTCAGTTCTCCAAAGAGTTTGGATACATGCTTTGGAAATGAATACTGACCTTGCCTTATGTACTGAAAGGCTTCTCGGAAGATTTCTCCTCGTCCTTCAAAACTTACACCCATAGACGGAAATTCAGATGGACGATCACCAGATGCTACTCCGAGAATCAATCTTCCATCTGATAGTTGATCTATAGTTGCCGCCGACTTGGCTACATGGATAGGGTGGTGAAGCGGCAGGGCGATACTTCCTGTGCACAAGGCGATGTCACTAGTATGACCTGCAAGGAACCCTAAGTACGCAAATGGATCAAAAGTCTGACCAGCATCACCAAACTGTGGTACGTGAAGAGGTACATCTCTTACCCATATAGCCTTGAATCCAAGACTCTCTGCCAGTTTTACTTTTGATAGATGTTGTGCCATGCTCGGCACTGTGCTTTGCGCATAGCTCTCTATCGGACTCACGATACCTATAGATAACTCTCCCTTTCGGAAGACTGAGTTATATCCTCGATTAATCTTTGGGAAAGATCTCTCCAATCCTGATCTACTTATAATCCATCTTTACTTGCTCAGGTAAAAAGGCCTCTGTAGCTCCCTGTCCTTTGATGATCTCTCTTACGATGGTAGAGGATATATGCGAATACTTAGGCTGTGAGATAAAAAAGACCGTATCTAAGTCTTCTCCGATGATGTTATTCAGTTGTGATATCGTCTTTTCATAATCAAAATCAGACCCATTTCTCAGACCCCTTATCAGAAAGTTGGCACCTACCTTCTGGCAGTAATTCACAGTAAGCCCTTCAAAAGTATCGACTTCAACTTTAGGCATATCCGCGAACACATCATCAAGCCATCTCATGCGTGTCTTAAGATCGAAAAGCGTTTTTTTTACTGAATTTACACCTACGGCCATGATTATTTTATCAAAAAGAGGTAAGGCCCTTTTGACAATATCCAAATGACCCAAAGTGACAGGATCAAAAGACCCTGGAAATACAGCAATTCTCCTGCGTTCGGCACTCATAGTACTTATGTATTGGGAAGTAAGGTATAAAACAATCTATGTTCAAGAGTCTATATCGACGAATAATCAATTGCTCATTTGTCTAATTGGCGAAAGGCAGGTAAGTTGGATAAAAAGTATATTTGCACGCTAATCACTGAGGCTGTTCATATCAAAAGATCACCATAGTGAGAGGTCGACTGAACAAGAAGTCGGAGTTAACTATTAGTCATCTAAAGAGTTATCGATGAAGTACGATTTAATCGTCATAGGCAGTGGGCCTGGAGGTTACCCTGCAGCTATCAGAGCATCTCAACTAGGCCTTAAAGTGGCTATCGTAGAGAAGGAAAATCTCGGAGGCATATGCCTTAACTGGGGCTGTATCCCTACTAAAGCACTTCTCAAGAGCGCTCAGGTCTTTGAATATTTGAATCATGCCGCGGACTATGGGATCAAAGTTTCTGGTGCTAAAGCAGAGTTTGATAAAGTGATTAAGAGGAGCCGTAAAGTGGCGGAAGGAATGAGCAAGGGTGTTCAGTTCCTCATGAAAAAAAATAACATCACCGTTATCGATGGTTATGGCAGACTAGAAAGAGGCAAGAAAGTCAGTGTCACAAAAGCTGATGGAAAAAAGGAAGAACTCAGTGCCGATCATATTATCATAGCTACGGGAGGAAGAGCAAAAGAACTTCCGCATGTTAAGATAGATGGAGAAAGAGTGATAGGGTATAGGCAGGCGATGACCTTAGCAAAACAACCTAAGAAAATGCTCGTCATGGGAGCAGGCGCTATAGGTGTAGAGTTTGCATACTTCTATGCAACTATGGGCACCGAAGTAACGGTTGTCGAATATCTCGATCAAGGCCTCCTCCCTCGAGAAGACAAGGATGTCTCAAAAGAATTAGGGAAGATCTTTAAGAAAAAGGGGATCAATGTTATGGCTGGAGCCTCTGTAGAAAAAGTCGAGGTGAAGGCTAAGAATATATATGTCACAGTGAAAAGTCTCAAGGATGAGAAAGTTTCAGAGATAGAGTGTGATGTAGTTTTATCTGCTGCCGGTGTTATGCCAAACACAGAAGATATAGGACTTGAGACCTTAGGCATCAAAACTGAAAAGGGTCTCATAACTGTCGACGAATGGTACAAGACCAATGTACCAGGCATATATGCTATCGGTGACGTCACTCCTGGTGCCGCTCTTGCTCACGTAGCTACTGCAGAGGCTATCATATGTGTGGAGAAAATAGCTGGACATCATCCACAGCCACTAGATTATGGTAATATACCGTCTTGTACGTATTGTGTCCCAGAAGTCGCCTCTGTAGGTATGACTGAAGCGGCCGCAAAGGAAGCAGGATATGAAGTAAAAGTTGGTAAGTTCCCATTTTCGGCAAGTGGTAAAGCTCAAGCTTCAGGCCATGCGGAAGGATTTGTAAAAGTGCTCTATGATGCCAAGTATGGTGAGCTTCTAGGTGCTCACTTAATTGGATCAAACGTCACAGAGATGATAGCAGAGATAGTCGCTGCAAGACATCTAGAAACAACAGGTATGGAGATTGTTAAGTCGGTACATCCTCATCCTACGATGTCTGAAGCCATCATGGAAGCATCAGCAGCTGCATATGATGAAGTTATCCATCTATAGCAGATGAATCGTGTCACCTTCACTGTTGTTGGTTATCTATTGGTACTGATAGGATTTATATCTCTTATTCTTGGCATGATAGGTTTGAGTCTACAACCTTTAGTTTGGATAGACAGATTGTTAGGGCCGCTTGGATCATTTCTTGTGAAGTTACTGATGGTAGTCTTTGGTATGATAGTACTTTACATGAGCAGAGTCAGCCACGAAGACTAATTCCTGTTCTATATTAAAGACTGTTCCTCTACCAGATATTAACGCACTCTCGTGCATGTAGTGATGTACCCATCTCTTTCTGTATAGGCATCCAGGTTGCCATCATTTCGGGGCACATAATATTCACCAAATTCACTGTCTTTTACCATGATTTTATTTCCTTGTTGGTAAAGTTCTTCAGTAAAGACCTGTCCGTTTTGATAGGTTATGCGGTTAAATGCTTTTCCGCCACTTTCATACATTTCTATCTGTCCTTGGATGCCGTTAAGAGTAAAGTTCCACGCGCCAAGCTCCCTATCTATGTTAGTGGTATTGCTTGTGCTAGATGGCGTTGTAGTACTCGATGTGTTACCTTGAGTGTTACCACTGATGATATCATCTAATGATGGAATGCCCTGACCTGAGGAGCTATTTTGTTGCGGATCTTGTGTGGGCTGAGTAGTAGGAGTTGAGGCTATCACGGCGCTTTCCCTCTCTTGCCGATAGAATATTTTGCTCACAATCTTCCATTCATCATCAAACTTGAGCAGATGCATATAGTCATGAAAGGAGAAGGTTGGATACTCGATCTCAATATGGGCACTAGCTGAGTTGCCAGATATGTCTATGGACTTAATCCTGGTGAGTCGATCTTGTCGAGGTCCAGGTCTCATATTGTTGCTGAAAAACTCAAGAGCATTTGTTTCTTGATAACCATCAGTAGTCATGTATTTCATGGTAGCATTTCTATGAAATGCATTGGCTAATTGGTAGTAGTTATTATTAGTGCCTCCATCCAAATAGTAGTTAAGCGCTTTCTCAACAAGCTGATATTCACTCTCTTGAGCAGAAAGGAAGGAAGAAAAGAGTAGGGTGATGACAGCGACCTTGAGGATTCTTAGAAGCATGGTGAGTTATATTTTATGCCCTAAGTTATAAATAAGTGTGTCGACTTACTTGCCCATCTGGATTTGTTGTACGCGGACTTTTTTAAGCTCTTAGAAATAACCGACATTTGCACAAATACAAAAACCTATGTCCAATAAGATCCCTTTTCTTCCGGCTATCAGCAATACCGCGGTACTTAACTATAAACCCGGTAGCACAGAAAAAGCTGAAGTCCTGAATGAGATACAACGACTCAAGTCGCAAAAAATCGAAGTGCCGATGATCATCAATGGCAAAGAGGTGATGACTAGGTCTACAGGACGCCTAGCAGCTCCTCATGAACATCGTTTTAAGCTTGGATCATTTGCTAAAGGGACGGCAGAACATGCCAAGCAAGCCATTGCAGCAGCCCTAAGGGCAAAAAAGGATTGGATGCACATGGACTGGGAAGACCGTGCGGCTATATTTTTGAAAGCAGCAGATCTTATCGAAGGACCCAGAAGGGCTTATATGAATGCTGCGACGATGATGGCTCAGAGCAAGAACATTTATCAGTCGGAGATAGACGCAGTGGCAGAGTTTGCCGACTTTTTGCGATATAACGCTCTATTTGCTTCACAGATATATGAACAACAACCGGACAGCCAACCTGGCATCTGGAATCAGTTGCAGTATCGACCATTAGAAGGATTTGTCTTTGCTATCACTCCGTTTAACTTCACAGCTATCAGTGGGAACTTGCCATGTGCTCCAGCACTTATGGGCAATACTTGTGTGTGGAAACCAGCAGAGTCTCAGATTTACAGCGCTATAGCGGTGATGAATATTCTGATGGAAGCTGGTTTGCCTGATGGAGTAATCAATCTCATCTATACAGATGGACCTAGTGCGGGCAGAGTGATTTTTAATCATCCTGATTTTGCAGGTCTCCACTTCACAGGAAGTACAGGTGTCTTTGATATGCTGTGGCAGACGATAGGAAAGAATCTGCCAAAGTATAAGAGCT
>CAYYBR010000196.1:0-8190 GCA_964470035.1 uncultured Saprospiraceae bacterium | reverse complement strand
GGAGCCGAGGTGTGGGTAAGACAACCTTGATGTTACAGCATCTTAAGACAACAGATGCTCAAAGCATATACTTTACCTTAGATCATATCTACTTCACCTCTCATCGTTTACTTGATCTCATAGAAGAATTATACGATGACGGCTATCGGCTCTTTGCTGTGGACGAAGTCCATAAGTATCCTAACTGGTCGACCGAGATCAAAAATATCTATGACAGCTACCCAGACATCCATCTAGTCATCTCTGCCTCCAATGCCCTTGACATACAAAGAGGAGCTGCCGACCTGAGCAGACGTGCTGATACCTATGAGCTGCCAGGCCTATCATTTAGGGAGTATCTCAACTTTGAGCATGACATGGATATAAAGCCAATACCCTATGATGAAATGATAGCAGATCATGTAGATATAGCACATTCGCTCTATGACACAGGCGATATCAAACGCAGATTTACTGCCTACTTAAAACATGGGTATTATCCATTTTTCAAAGAATCCAAAAAGAGATATCACGACAGATTGAGATCTACCACAAATCATGTCATAGAGATCGATCTGCCTCCCATCTTTTCTATTGACTATAACTCTATCCGACAGCTCAAGAAGTTGCTCTTTCTGATTAGTAGAATATCACCATTTACCCCAAATATCAGTACCCTTTCGCGAGATCTAGACATACCGCGTAATAGCATACTTAGGTTTCTAGACTTCTTATCCGGTGCTGGTCTCATACACCTCTTGAAGAGCCATCGAAAGTCCGATAGTATCATGGCTAAGCCGGATAAAATCTATCTCAATAACACTAACCTTTGTTATGCACATAGTATGACTACTCCAGATATTGGATCACTAAGAGAAACTTATTTCTTCAGCGCCCTATCTGTTACAGAATCTGTATCGACTCCAGTAAAAGGAGATTTTCTAGTCAATGACCAACATACAATAGAAGTAGGTGGTCCATCAAAAAGCTTCCATCAACTTAGCGGCATGGCGAATCCTATCCTTGTGAAAGATGGCATAGATGTAGGCAGTGATGGTATTATGCCATTGTGGATATTTGGATTGCTATACTAAAAGGGCCATATCAAGGATATGTACGACTCAACATAGCGACTCTTTAGGAGTATAACCACAATTTGGATGGCATGTCATATTGTTATATTTTAGTGTCATATGTCGTGTTATGGAAACCAAGGATGAGTCAACAATCAGTGAGGCTGCTGTAGCATATAGATCTCGTTCAGATCGATTTACCGATCTTATCTCGGTGCTCGGTGGAGCTAAAATCATAAAAAGTAAGGTCAATAATGACATGGATCTCATCCAACTTACCAGATCTGGATTACCTAAAAAATCTCTAGACACGCTATCTACTAAACTGGGTATCAGTATGGAAAGGTTAAGTCAGCTGCTTAACATATCCATACGGACATTGCAGCGCAAAAGTCCTACAGATAAGTTGAGCGTACATGTATCAGAGCATATGCTCTCTATAGCAGAAGTCGTCATGCGCGGCACGGAGGTATTGGGGTCTGAGCGATCTTTTGAGACTTGGTTGCACTCTACACTCACCTCCCTCGACGATCGCAAACCCATAGATATCATGGATACCTCGATAGGCACTCAGCTCATACTGAACATACTGGGTCGTATAGAGCACGGCGTATACTGATGATCGTCTATCGCATAGCCAAGAAGGCCTACTTGTCGGATCTTACAGGCACAGGAGCAAGACTCTATGGAGGTAGATGGAATAAGATAGGTGTGCCGCTCACCTATACTTCATCCCACTTATCGCTCGCTGTTTTAGAACTGCTCGCTAATCAAGTACAGCAACTTGTAGATGACTCCTTTGGCTATATCAAAATCAGCATTCCTGATAATCAGATCAAGAGAATCGACCTACCTGCACTACATCAAGACTGGGGGTTATCTCCCTATCATGAGTCTACCATCCAGATTGGTACAAGCTGGGCGCAGCATCAAGATAGTCTAGCCCTCAAAGTACAATCGGCTGTGCTGCATCAAGAGGATAATGTTTTGATCAATCCTTTGCATCCTTCATTCAATTCTATCTCGATAATTGAAACAGCTGAGTTGGACTTGGATGGCAGGATTTTATAGCTTTAGTTCTTTAAGCTCTTGTGTGACTTTTATCATAACCACCCTACTTTAGCTTTTCTTCCAGTTTTACAAGCCTTTCTTTCAACTCTTCATTCTCCTTCTGCAATGCTTGTATGGCAAGCATCATGATACCGTCTGCGTCTATAGTTGAAATGTTTTGATCTCCTTGCCCTAGACCAAAGGCTTCATAAAAATCTTCTGCCACTGGACCCACATGCTTTTCATCAGGTCGCTCGATATAGGTCCATTGCTGGATGTCGAGTGCAGCGAGCTTGGAGAGAATAGTTGATGCATCGAGTGAGATAAACTGGTTTTTCAGAGTGCGACTTGATGGATTAGTTAGGCCAGCGGTTACCTCGAAGGTGCCATTGATACGCACGAAGTCATTGTCAAACTCGCCATAGATGAGGGGATCGTCATTGCCTTCTGGACTCAAAGATTCGTCAATGTCAATGTATAGCCTGTTACTAACATCTGAATTAGCAGTTGTAGGGCCAGCTTCATTCCCTATTATCACATTAAAAGACCCTGTTGTTATAAACCTTCCCGAACCCTGACCAAAAAAAGAGTTATTAAACCCTGTTGTATTAGCCAGCCCAGCTGAACGTCCAAAAAATGAATTGAAATTACTCGTAGTTGTAGAAGATCCTGCAGAGCTTCCAAAAAAAGAATTACCAAACCCGCTGCGATGAGCTAATCCAGCTGACCGCCCAAAAAATGAATTTTGGCTACCAGAACTGTTATTTGCTCCAGATACAGCACCAACGAATGTGTTTTCATTTCCTGTTGAGTTAGATAACCCAGTTGACCGCCCAAAAAAAGCATTGAAGTTTCCAGTTGAATTAGTAGAGCCAGATAAATTACCGAAGAAGGAATTCGAACTACCTGTAGCGGTTGACGATCCAGCATTCGCTCCTACCACTGTATTATTCTCACCTGATCCTGCCGAGGCATTATTCCCAGCTTCATAATTGGTTTGGGCTTGTAAAAACAACGTCGTGCAGATGATGAACGATGTGAGATACAGTTGGACTATGATTTTTCTATTTAACATTGCGATTTGTTTGTTCGTTATTATTTGATTAATAATAATTCAGTATTGTTGATGCTTGAAAATTCACACCAATATATCAACACACCCTAAGCAGTCTTCGCCCCGAGCTCCTCTATCATATCTTTATGATGTTAGATGATCGCATGATTGCTTATATATAGTTGAGCATTGTTTTCTCTTAAGTTTTACTTCTGTACGATCGGATTTAGCACGTCTAATTTAGGTCGATCCAGATAATACACTCGCATCATAGCCTGTTTCAGAACTAAACTCTTGAGAGATGAATCACCCCCATCTCAAATCCCTTTCTCACCAATCCCGCACTATTCTTGACACGTAGCTTTACCATGAGATTTTGCCG
Organism: uncultured Saprospiraceae bacterium; assembly: GCA_964470035.1. Lineage (GTDB taxonomy): Bacteria > Bacteroidota > Bacteroidia > Chitinophagales > Saprospiraceae > JAJRXG01. The sequence goes on along the minus strand of CAYYBR010000196.1, from coordinate 4,652 downwards.
ATGGGTGACGACTGTGTGACTGGAGATGTAGAGCTTGTCGGCTATTTCTTTAGAAGAGTACTCATAGGCTACGAGGTTGAGTATTTCTTGTTCTCGTTTTGTAATAGATAAGCTGTTCATATCTAAAGTAGATTATGGTTGTTTTATGATTTACTTTCTTCTACGTACTTTTACTTGAAGAACACCACTATCGAAGGCACGTTTAATCAGACCCGCCATATTGCGGGCTGCAAACTTGTTGAACAGGTTCCTTCTATGTGTTTCAACACTTCCGACACTGATACCTAGATGGGAAGAAATCTCCTTATTGGTAAACTCATCGGCAATGAGTCTGAGCACTTCCAATTCTCTTTTAGTGATGTTAATAGGATGCATGTGAAATCAGTTGATATCACCTCTAATCTATGTAAACCTGTAGGTGTTTACCAAGACAAAAAAATCGGCCATTCCTATCATATTATGTTATTCTATATATATTATTAATTGACCTGAGCTCTCTTATAAGTCCATCTTAGTGTGTATATTAGTTTAATCTGCACAGCTGTAATTATCATAGAATACCCATTTTCTAGGATGCTGACGTCGCCTATACATGCATAAGAGTAAACTTTTCGACCTTCTGCGCACCTTTGAACTCTCCGAGTGGAGAGAGTTTGATAGATATCTTACAAGTAAAGTTAAAGATGATGCAGAAGTAGTCCAGCTCTACTCCTACATTTTCAAATACAGGAAGAATTTAGAACACAAGAAATTAGAACAAGAATATTCAAACAAGGAAATTTTTAGAAATAAAACAATCAAAAGCTTTCGTAATTTGATGTCAATACTGAATTCATACATTCATGATTTTATTACAATCAAAAACTTACTTGAAGATGAAAATGACAAAGCAATTCATCTAGCTATCGCACTTAACAAAAGAAAATTATACGCGCAAGCACATAGTAACTATGAAACAACTCTCGAAGAGGTGCAAAAGAATACCCTAGACCTTTGGTCCTCTTATAGATTACACAAATTGGCTCATATTTTTCATTTATCATATAATCGAACTAGGGCAGACCACATAGAATTCTATTTATCAGAATCTCTAAAGCAAAATCAAATATCTAAAAAAGCTACCAACCTATTACATCAACTATTGTTGTACGTCAATAAAGACATCTATCATAAAGATCTCGCAGGAGATATCAATACATTAGTTGAGGAGAACAGTAAGAATCCAGCTCACAATAATCTAATTGAGCTTCTCGAGCATATGTATACATGTATAAGTTCTCAAGACTCTACTTCCTACTATCATTTATATGATAAGATTATATCAAATGATCGCCAGCAAATCTCTCAAGAGCTAGGAGCACTATGCTACAATATAATGATCAACTACCAAAATAGCCGAATACGTCTAGGCAATGGTGGTAGCATATCAGAATTATATGAGATATACAAAAAAGGGTTGAGTTCTCAGCTGATACTCGTGGATCAACAAATTAAAGATGTCCCTTTTATGCAATATATCCATACAGCGGCAGCTACTCATCAATTCGCAGAAGCGAGAAATGCGATAGAACAATATCACCATCTTCTAGGACAGAATAACAAAGAGTCTGTTTTAACTATATCGAAAGCAACCATACTACTCTATGAAGGGAAACATGCCGAATCGAATCAACTTCTATTAAGCACAAAACTATCTAATAGAAAGACAAAAAATCAAGGCAGAATCCTAGAACTTATAAACGACACTGTCTTAAATCAGGATAAAGAGTTTCTTAAATCTAGGTTCGCCAACTTCAAAAGGACCTATAAAAATCATAACTCGAAATTCAGCGAAGATCAACTCAAAGGTGCCGAAAGACTGTGCGAAGTATTATCTGCCATATCCGCTAACAACTACAATCAAGCATTACAACTTATTGATACTCCAAACAAGCCTCTTATAAGACGCAGCTGGCTCAAGAGCTACGTGGAAAAAAACAAAGCCGAAGCTTCCGCTTCGGCTTAAGTGGTAACTATATACCATCTTCATCTTCACCTACTGTGAAGGTCACATTAATTGATCTCATTGTAATTGAGTTTAAGAGTGAGAAAATATGTTCGCCAAAGGCGGGTGATGCGCATCACTCTTGGTCTCGAGATCTTTATCTTGATAGGCACAGGGATAACAGGACGACATCAGTCATGTCATCAGAAAATATTCCTAAAGCCTTGTTTTACTTTGTCTTATACATAGATCGGTACTGGTAAATAGCCAGAATGGATCTAGTTATTTTTAGCCATTTTGGACTATCTGTATACCAGTATATAGAGATCATTTACTATCTTTCTTGTGATAGATTATTTTTCACTCTATCCAGCATCTTCTAAAAGAACTAGACTAGGCAGCTATACTTATTATACATTCTCACTGTATAGCCACTATTCTATTTCTTATGATGTTCTATTCATACTACAAAAGAAAGGGACAAAGGGGGATGGTGGAAGATAACTTTGGTTAACTGAGATGGATTTGACTTACTTACTACTCTTCGCTCTACTCATTATAATTATAATTATTTCAGTAGTCATTATTCTAAGACTAACCAAACTAAACTCTACAACTGACTATTCAAGATGCAATTGCAAAACCACAAATGTCTATTGCTCTAATCATGGTTGGGATAACAGTAATCCCCCTAATTCAAATGCTGATGCCAGCACAACACTCTCATATACCAGAAGTCCTCATTATATAGTCATTAGCGCAGCTACCTTTACAACAAAGATTGATAACCTAAGTACTGAATCCAACCTAATAGATGGTTTTTACATTGAAATAGTTGGCATACCTGGTAGCGCTAATGATCAACTAAAATTCACTTCATTCCCTCATTTTGAAGTTTTCTATATAAGCAATATAGCACTTCCTAAACCGCAAGCCATCAATTTGGCCAACAGTATCACAGTCACACCAGAAATAGATCAAGGATTTAATAGAAACTACTTACAGTATTATGTTGATAGGCTTGTTAATACAGATTTTACTTTATCCTACATTAATAAGAATGAACTGGATTATTTAATTTCTTACCAAGATATACACCAAGCTGATCACATAGTAATTTCAGGGTCAATATTCGATACTGGAATACCTATTGACGGCACGCCTTTCGCACGTGACGGCGCTGGGAACATGGTTACAAAGTACTTTACATTAAAGTTCGAAGCTTTTGTTCAAAACTCTGAACTTTCAACCTCGACGTCAACTGTTCTTACTCGTCAATTCCATTATCTCCCTAACAAAATAAAACCATCTAAAGCTAAAAATAATTTCACTTCTGATAATAGATCTATTGAGGTAGAAAATTCAAACTTAACTCAAATAGGAATGCCACTTGTGACAGCCTCAACTCCATGTCCACCTAGATGGTATCCAAACGAATAACAAAAAGTTGAATCATAAGCTAACTCTACTCACACTATTCATTGCTATATTCTTTAAGACAATAGCTCTTAAGGCGAACAATATTGATCCAGTAAAAATTCTCTCAAACAATGAACTCTGCGATGTACGACTAAATCTCTTTTCTCTAAAAGACGACAATGGCCGCTATTGGATTAGTGGCTCATCATGTTTGACAACCTTTGATGGTTTTCATTTTGAACACATTAGTAGCGAATTCAATGGATCTTGGATTCAAGGCTCAATAATTGAAGATGATTATGGGAATATATGGACATCTTCATATGAAAGGCTGTACAAAATTAGCCATACATCAAATGAAACAGAAGGCATTCGATTAATTTACAATGATGACAGTTTAACTACCCACTATCACGTCATCGACTATGATAAAGATAGGGAAGGTCTCTGGGTAACTGCTGAAAGAAAAATCTTCTTTTATTCCATCAAAAGCGGTGAAACAACATATTATGGAGAAACAAGTGGCAGATCGTTTTGTGTTGTAAAAGATAGCACTAAAACAATATCCCACATCATTGCCCTTCCACTAATAGAATCCAAGGGTTTTCAAGTCTACTCGCTTTATGACAAACTTGAACAAATAGATCCCACAATTCCTGAAAATTTTACATACTCTACATCAGCACACTATGATGATAAATTTATATACATAGGAACAAATAATGGAGTCTACATTTTTGATCGGAATTTTATGCTTATTGAACACAAATTTCCACAAAAAAAAATATTCTCAATTCAAAAGTTCAAGAAGTATTTAATATATCTTACTAGTAAGGGAGAATTAATTATTTCTCGCAACAGTGAAATTTTTAGAACAAGTTTGGAAAACACTACACCATCATCGCCATCGAATCTTAAGATTATCGACGAATATGTCTTATTTACTATACCTACTTATGGCATCTATATCTATAATATCAATCAATTCTTACAACCAAATTTTAGAATAATTAATGATGAAATATCTTCGATTATTACAAAAGATAATTATGTAGGTGTAACTGGCTCTGAAAATATTTATCTATTTGCAAGTAACAACAACTCAGCTGAGTTCATTACAAATAGTTCTGAAATTACCCATTCTCTGCCAATCGATGAAAACAAACTCGTCCTCTACAACAATAAACATATCTATTTGTATAGAAAAGACACTAAAATTCTTAAAGAAATATATAATACGGAATACGAA
>CAYYBR010000195.1:0-8205 GCA_964470035.1 uncultured Saprospiraceae bacterium | reverse complement strand
CCCATTATATATTAAATGATGTAATGAAATTGAAAGATGCCCGTTCAATTGTTGGAAAACTCAAGGTTCTTGTTAAACCAAGGGCGCTTAATGATAGAGTTATTGATCTAGCCTTGAACGATCTAAATTTCAAGAATTTTGAAGACGGTATCCAGTACTATACAGCATTAGAATCAAAAGCCAATTCGCTAATAACAAGAAACCTAAAAGACTTTAAACATTCAACAATACCAGTAATGAGCTCAAAAGAATTCTTAGCCAAGAAAAAAATTGAGTAAGTAAAGGGGAATGTCACCCCCAAACCTCTCACAGAACTGTACGTGAAACTCTCAATTCATATGGCTCTTCATACTCGAGAGACCAGTTAAAGTCTCGCACCTGACTCCGTTCTTACCACCAATTAAATTGACAGTTGACAGAAAATGCTGAGTATGTCAACCCCTTCGCTCATCCAATCTTTCGAGTGGATTAATCTGGTACTTTCTCTACTACGAATTGATCTGCCACTACTCTACCGCATCGGTATTTTGCTTTCCCAATATGGCATTTCCCTTAACATCAATAGGTAGCTTCCCTGTTCCGTAAATGAGCCTATCTATGAGTCATGCTGCCTTAATACCGGTGGACATCCTGATCTTCTGCTAGGGTTTAAGTCAGGACTAACCATTGCTGATCATGCTTCTATTGGACACGGCAATCCGCTATTATCATCCACGTCTGTCCGCCAGTTTATAAGAGAACAAGCAATATCAGTCTTGTTCTCTCCCAGCGGGTTACTTTCGATACTTCATCGGTCAGTTCACTTTCGTTCATCTCTCATAGAACCATCCTGTAACGATCATTCTCATGTCGCACTTTTCCAATTCGCTCAATACCATTCCTTGAAAGAACAGCACCAATTGGTGGTTTCTAAAGTTGTAGCAAACTTAAGGATGGTTCACTCTTATTTCGGAGCCCTTCCATCTCATCTACAGTTATGTTACTCAATAATTCAAAGAACTTATTCTTAAATTAGTACTCTTGAGTAACGCAGGGCACACGCTTGCTACTAACAACGCATCATGACATCATATCTCTACGCTATCGCTTGAGAGACCATGCATGCGCAGTGGCTGTTTCTCAGCAAGCAAAAAAGAAAAAATGAATATCCTATACAGAGGAATAAAAAAGGAGGAATATCAATTTTTGGAAGAAATGCTCTATGAAGCTTTATTTGTTCCACCTGGTCAACCTGAATTTCCAAAATCAATAATAGAAAATCCAGATATAAAAAAATATATAAAAAACTGGAATCAGAAAGAAGATGATTTAGCAATTGTTGGAGTAAAAAACGATGAACTAGTTGGAGCAATTTGGGGACGAAAATTTAAAAAGGAGAAAAAGGGCTACGGATTTATAGACGAAAATACTCCTGAAATAAGTATGGCTGTTAGGTCGGAATATAGAAATCAAGGAATAGGAACATGTCTAATAAATCAAATTGAAAATAAATATTTTGAAATAGGCATTTCCAAATTATCACTAAGTGTTGACAAACTGAATCCAGCAAAGAAACTCTACAAAAGATGTGGATACAAATTATTCGAAGAACAAGAGACCGCAATAACTATGTTTAAACAAATAAAAAAATCGAGTAGGCATAACAACGCGTCATGATGTCATATCTATTCGTTCCTCATAGAGACGACACATATGCAGTTGAAGTTGAGTGTCATGAAGAAAAAAGAAAAATCTAACAAGTTCCTCAAAAGAATAATTCTATTAAAATGGAAAGCAATATTACGTTAAGGCAAGGCTTGAAAAATTTTCGTAATGAATACAAAGACCACCTAAGTCACGATAAAGATGATTCCTCAAAAGAAGCTAAAGTCTTTTTCGAATCTCATGATGTAGCCTATGTTTTATTTGGATGTGACATATCACTATATGGTGAAAGTGATCTAAAAATATGGACAATATTTGGGACAACTTTAGGATTTTGGAACCATATTAGAGGATACCAAGATGCCAATGCCTTTGCATTATCTAAAAATTTCACATTACTCCATATCGTAAAAAATATATTTAATTTTCTCGTCGCAATCCCCAAAATAATCATCAGAGCAAAACAAATGTCAAAGCCTTGGAATTGGGTTGGATTTGAACACTATTTAGATACTCCAATTTCGAAAATAAGAGAAGAATTCAATATCAAAATCCTGAATTGAAATTAAAGTCAAGTAGAGCAGGAAAGTAAATTATACAATCTACTTCCTCACCCTCTCACAGAACGGTATCCATTCGACTTCGCTCAGGACAGGCTTCACCTCTTGATTCATACCGCTCTTCAAGATTAGAGCTTGTCAGGTGCCATACCGTATTTCCAATGCTCAAATAGTGTAGGGAACGAATTACAAATGTCACATCCAAGCTGTCTCGCTTGAGCCTTACGTCAGCGATAACGTTTGTACTTGTTCGTCACCCAAATAGCTAATCTCGCGTTCAATGCACGGAACACCTGCCTCATACAGTATAGTCAAAACCCAGAATTCTCTAATTTCGATCCGACCTAAGTAAAGGAAGAGGTCAAGAGTTAGGTGTGGCTAAGTTGATTTTCGTCCTAATTTTCGTTATTGAATTTTTCCTCAATCGATGCTATAGCAACAAACTAGAATTGTTAGATGAGAAAAGGAGGGTTTGTCCACTACCTCAAAAGAAATCTAAGATCTTGCGATACAGGATCTGACTGGTATCTCTCATTCATAATTTCTTGAATGATAGACAAGGCCTTGCAGACAAAATCATCAACTTCGATTCCTACATTTCGAACCATCCTCAGAAATCCGGTTATACGCGAAGGAATCCGAGACGCTGAACTATATATGAGATCAACAAATATTCTTGACGATCAACATACATGCTCTGAGTAATAGATACTACTTTAAAGTTCCTAAAAACAAAAAGAACCTTTATGAAAGAAGTTAAGCTTTGTATTTTCACAGAGCTAGAGGAGAAAACCCCAACTTATCAACAAGTTAATGGACTCGATCTAGTATTGATTAAATATGGCCAACATGTGTCTGTTCTATATGGACGCTGCCTACATCGTGGAGCCCTGCTATCTGATGGCTACGTTAAAGATGACAACTTAGTTTGCGGTCTACACGACTGGGATTATCGCTATGATACTGGTATTAGTTCATATAACAATTCTGAGGTACTCCATAAGTTTTATGCCATCATCAAAGATGATTGGGTTTGGATAGATGAAGATGAAATCAATCAATACCTAAATGATCACCCCCAACCGTTTGATAGAGATAACTATCTAGGCCAATATGCCGACACACATCCAGAGAGCACGGAGCCATACACCTCCTACATCAAGGAGTTAGCTCAAAATGGCCTGAAAAACTATGGACATCATGGCCCATCGGCATCGATGGGTGTTGACCGTAATACCTTACCTAGGTGGGAGGAGATACAGTTCTTACCTGCACAACTTGCGTCGAGGCCGTTACTAGATCATGAGGAGGTAAGTACCAAAGTAACCATCGGCTCTAATGCTCAGAAACCTTTGACACTCGACATTCCCTTGTTTGTTTCGGACATGAGCTTCGGTTCCTTATCCAGAGAAGCAAAGATTGCACTTGCCATGGGTGCAGAATCTTCAGGTACCGGTATATGTAGTGGAGAAGGAGGCATGCTTCCTGAAGAACAAGAAAATAACTCTAGATACTTCTATGAACTCGCTTCAGGAAAATTTGGCTTCTCGTGGGAAAAAGTAACCAAAGCTCAAGCTTTTCACTTCAAAGGAGGTCAAGGTGCAAAAACAGGCACTGGAGGGCACTTGCCCGGTCACAAGGTGACTAAAGAGATAGCCAGAGTACGTGGTTTAAAAGTGGGTGAGACAGCGATCTCTCCTGCTGCCTTTCCAGATTTGTTTACGGCAGAAGATTTTAGCAAAGTAGCTGAAGAAGTAAGGCAACGAACTGGAGGCATACCGGTCGGTTTCAAGATCGCCGCGAGTCATATAGAAGCTGATATAGACTTTGCATTGAAAGTAGGCGTAGACTACATCATACTAGATGGTCGTGGTGGAGGTACAGGATCTGCACCTACTATCTTGAGAAACAATATTAATGTACCGACTATACCTGCACTAGCCAGAGCAAGAAGACACATGGACAATGTTGGAGCTAAAGATATCACGCTCATCATCACAGGGGGATTGCGTGTGCCTGAAGACTTTGCGAAAGCGATGATGCTTGGTGCTGATGCCATAGCAGTATCTAATTCTGCTTTGCAAGCCATCGGTTGTCTCGGCATGCGAGCTTGTAGCTCTAATAATTGTCCAGTTGGCATAGCCACTCAAAAGGAAGATTTAAGACAACGACTCGTCATCGAAGCTTCTGCCCAACAACTCAATAACTTCTTCACAGCGAGTAACGATTTGATCAAGGTGATAGCAAGATCTTGTGGTTATGATAATATCAATAAATTCAACACTAACGATCTAAGCACTATCGACTACGATATGCATCGCCTGACAGGAATCAACTATGCAGGTGTTGCTTGAAAATTATAAACAATGGAATCATTCATCTCTATACTTTTAGCGATCTTTGCTATTTATCTTCTCCTTGGAGTTATATTTGCCATTCTCTTTTTATTTAGGGGTATAACAAAAGTCGACCCTGCCACAAAAGGCAGTGGTTTCTTTTTCAAGCTATTGATTTTCCCCGGTCTAGTCTTCTTCTGGCTATTCCTACTTTCGAAATGGATTAAAACTAATCGCTCATGAAGCCGTCGCACAGAATCAATCATCTCCGAATTTGGATAACCATGAGCCTAGTACTTTCTATGCTCACAATAATGTCAGTTTTATGAGTGAAAGTTATACTTCTATCCTATGGAGCAAACAAAAGAGGAAGTACGATATGGTGCTATGGGCAGGTATTCTGCTATTGATCATATCATTCGTCGCTTTCCAGATGCTCTTGCATCCAGATATCACACCACAGACTTTGCTGATCAGAGCCACAGCTTTGACAGCGATTGTTCTACTTCATGTCGTATTAGTCATTGGGCCATTATGCCGTATTGATAAGCGCTTTCTACCGCTACTTTATAACAGACGTCACCTCGGAGTTTCGATGTTTTTGATAGCACTCATCCATAGTGGCTTATGCATTATGATGTTTCATGTTATGGGAGACACTAATCCGATCGTCAGCATTTTTACTTCAAACGAGCATTACAATTCGATTAGTAAATTTCCTTTTCAAATACTTGGTTTCTTTTCCATCATCATTCTATTTCTGATGGCCGCGACTAGTCACGATTTTTGGTTGAAAAATCTAGGTCCACGAGTTTGGAAAGGCCTACATATGTCTGTTTATCTGGCGTATGCTATGATCATCCTTCATATCGCATTGGGCACCTTACAATATGAAAGTCACCCAATCTATTGGACATTTCTAGTTCTTGGATTTGTTCTTGTTGCAGGACTTCATATATATGCTGGCATCAAGGAGACTAAGAAATTAAAAGGAGATAGAAATCGGCTCCAAGAAAATGGATTCTTTGAAGCCGGATCGATACACGACATAGACGAGAAATGTGCAACCACTGTCAACTTCAAAGGCGAGAATATTGCCATTTTTAAGTATGATGGCAAAGTTTCCGCAGTCCATAATGTCTGCAAACATCAGATGGGTCCTTTAGGAGAAGGGATGATTATAGATGGATGCATTACTTGTCCATGGCACGGATACCAATACTATCCAGAAAATGGACAGTCGCCTCCACCTTTTACTGAAAAAGTAAAAACCTATGAAGTAAAAGTAGTAAAAGATATCATTTGGGTGAATCCAAACCCTAATGATGAGGGTACCTTTGTTGAACCTGCAAAATCGAAGTAAGTTGAAAGAAGAAAAGGATTTTTACGTTGGTTGGCAAAAAGGAATGTCTAAAAGCAACTCTAGTTTTCTAAAGAAGTTTCTTATTCCATTTTTCATCTGTATACCGTTAGTTGTTTTTGCCTTTGTATATTTTCAAAAACCATTTAATAATTTCAAATTTGATTTTGGCAATATCACTACGATCACAGGCACTTATTATGATAGCCCTACTCCTATGATCATCGCCGACAAAGGAAGTTTGGCAGATTCACTATCACATGATATTGTCCTAGTTGGGTATGGTAAATTTGGTGCTAGAGGGATAATAAATACTATAGAAAAGACTAATGGCACATTGAATGGAAAAAGAGTCGAGCTCGCAGGTACACTGATATATGGAGATGGAAAAACATGCATGGAACTAACAGAGAAAGAGGCTTCATTAAAAAAAGTGTTAGCTTCTCCTTCATCCAATCCACCTGTTAATTTGGCTAAGAAAGATATATCACTATCTGGAGAGATCCTTGATCCCAAGTGTTACTTCGGTGCTATGAAACCGGCAGAAGGCAAAATTCACAAGAGTTGTGCTATCCGTTGTATCAGCGGTGGTATTCCACCTATTTTTAGAACCAAGAGTAACAATTCAAATCAATACTATATCCTTTTGGGTAAAGCCGGGCAAGCCATTAACAAAGAAGTACTACCTTATGTCGCAGAGCATATATCAATCACTGGCAAAACAAATAAGTTTTCTAATTGGGATGTACTATATGTGAATGTTGATGATATAAAAATCAAATAAACATATTATGTTCCAGACCTTTATCGGTATTACAGCTCTAGCCGCTATCCTAAGTTTAGCAAATAACAAATGGCTAAAACTTCCTGATACTATCGGAGTGATGATTTTGGCTCTCCTGATTTCTCTGGGATTTGCAGGAGTTTCTATGGTGGCACCAGAAGAGATGGCTTCTCTTTGTCGGATTATAGAGGACATTGACTTTCGCACTATCTTATTTGAGTTCCTTCTAGGATTCCTTCTTTTTGCAGGTTCTATCCACATAGACATACAGCAGCTGAATAAGGTAAAGTTGCCTATTTTTCTATATGCCACCTTAGGTGTCTTGATCTCAACTTTTACAGTTGGAAGCATTTTCTACTATGCATCGAGTTTTTTAGATGTAGATATCTCTTATATCTTTTGTTTGATTTTTGGAGCATTGATCTCACCCACAGACCCCATAGCTGTTCTTGCTCTCCTTGACAAGACAGGCATCTCTAAAGAGGTAAAATTGAAAATTGTAGGTGAGTCTTTATTTAATGATGGAGTCGGCATAGTGGTATTTCTGACCCTCCTTACCTTAGGCACGATGGTTGATGCTGATATAGAATTTGGGCACATAGCTCAAGAGTTTGCAAAGGAAGTAGGTGGAGGTCTTTTTCTAGGATTCATCCTTGGCTTACTTGGAAATCGTCTACTTGCTGGCCTTCACAAAGAGCCTATCATCGCTGTGCATGTTACGCTCGCTATCGTTATGGGTGGATATAGTTTGGCTGCAGCTCTGCATATCTCTGGTGCATTAGCCATGGTGGTCGCAGGACTCGTTATAGGCAATGGCTTACATCACCAAGAGGCTTGTTCTCTTCAGAAAAATCATGTAACGCTCTTTTGGAAAGTGATCGATGAAATATTGAATTCTATTCTTTTTGTCTTGATTGGATTAGAGTTGATTGTCTTGAATTACCAATCGAGCTATGTGATATTAGGTCTTATTACCATTATCATAGTATTGTTTTCAAGGTATTTTGCTCTCTTTTTTACAAACTTCCTATTACCCAACGACCTTCGAGCAGATGGAAAGGTTCTGAAAATCTTAACTTGGGCAGGCTTACGTGGAGGCATTTCGATAGCTCTTGTATTAAACTTACCACAAAGCGAAACTAGAGATGCTCTCTTACTAGTTACATATGTAATAGTCGTGTTCTCGATTATTGTTCAAGGACTCAGCATTGAAAAAACAGTAAAGTATTTGAACAAAAATCAGGTTTAAACGCGATGATAAAATTTATTAAATCTCACCCGCAGCTCTTTATACTGATTGCTTTATTCAATTTTATTCTATCCCCCTTATGGCAGGGGATGACTTTTGTGCATATTTCTCTTGTTACAGTCATAAGTTTTTCTCTCGTTATTTTGGCGAGCCTTAATGCTACGGAGGAGAAATTTCTTCGACTAATGATTTTGTCTATAGGCTGGACGGCACTTATTGTGATATGGTTGGAGTACATAGATTGTTTATCCTTTGCACTTTCGACTGTTAGG
>CAYYBR010000194.1:0-8212 GCA_964470035.1 uncultured Saprospiraceae bacterium | reverse complement strand
GCCAAGAGTGGGCTATGAGTTTGGTCATATCCGATTACAAGGACAGTATAATATCACCCTTCAAGAAGATCAGTCAGACTACTTTACGTTGACCGTTGCGCTGACGTTGTGGGGAGGCTATCGGGGACACAACTAAGTTATATAGAGCTTCAAGATTTGGATCTTCTGATACCAACTCCAAGAACTTAATGGTCAACTGTGGATAAATCATCTTTGTATTAAGTCCTTGTAGAGACTGCCAACTGTTATGGTGATCATAATATCTCTCATAGTTACAACGAGCCGGCAAACTCGGAGTTTATAAGACTACATTCTCGCATCAAGCATGTAGAGATGTAAACACCTATTGAGAAATTAAACCTATAAGAGCTATGAAGTTCGTCGTAAGAAACCAAGCAGGAATCTCTAATAAGTATATCAGATTCTTAAAGTGGAAGTTGTATAAGCTCAACGAGACATTTAAGAAGATTATTTACTCTGAGATTTATATCAAACAAGAGTCTAGTCACCCTCCTTTATATGCAGTCACTGTTAAACTAGGAGTTCCTGGTCGTGATATAGTGATCAATGAAAGATCAGGAGATTTAAAACAGCTCTCGTTCGTTCTGTCAAAAACTATGAAAAGACAACTCATCAAAAATAACCAACTTTTGAGGAGATAGTCTAGTTACTGTCATGATACGATAATCCCACTATAGTACATCAGCGTTGACTTGCTTGTCCATATAGTCTACTGCTCGCGCAGTAAGTGCCATATAGGTGATGCTGGGGTTCTGAGTAGCAGCACTCGTCATACAGGAGCCATCCGTCACAAAGACATTAGGTACTTCATGCATTTGGTTCCATTTATTGAGTACGCTAGTCTTTGGGTCGCGACCCATACGGGCGGTGCCCATCTCATGTATAGCAGCACCTGGAGCGGTGGCTTCATTCCAAGATAGTATGTCTTTGAAGCCCGCGGCTTCCAGCATTTCTTCAGCGCAGATGACGCCATCTTTCCTTAGTGCTGTCTCATTTTCTCTCAGCTCAGCATCAAAGGTGATGATCGGTTGGCCATGCTTATCTAGTTTGTCAAAATTTAGCCACATGCGATTTTCATGATAAGGAAGGAGCTCACCAAAGCATGTCATAGCCACGTGGTATTCGCCAGGTGCAAAGATTTGTTCCTTTAAGGCAGCGCCAAATACACCAGGCTTTACATTATTGCCACGCGTCGCTCGACCTTGGTACCCAAAGCCTCGTACATAATCTGATCGCGTACTTTCTTTATCTATATTTCTGAACCTCGGTATATAAAATCCTGCTGGCTTGCGACCCTTATAATAGTCATCCTCAAAGCCCTCTATACGCGCAGAAGCTCCCATACCATAGTGATGATCCATGATATTATGTCCGAGTTCTCCGCTGCTATTGCCAAGACCGTCTGGCCAGTCTTCGGATCGACTATTGAGGAGTATAGCTGTCGTACCTATGGTCGAGGCATTACAAAAGATGATACGTGCATGATACTCTGTCTCCTCACCGGTAATACGATCTTTTACTAAGACACCACTAGCTTTGCCGGCTTCCTTATCCCATACGATCTGAGTGACGATGCTATCCGGACGTATAGTCAGATTACCAGTTTCTGCAGCCACTGGTAAGGTGGCAGACAAGCTACTAAAGTAGGCACCATAAGGACAGCCTCTTACACATCGGTCTCTAGTTTGACATTGGCCTCTCGTGCCCTTGTGTATCTCTGCATCATAGGTGGTGAGATTGGCGATACGCCCTGGAGTGATGACTCGCTTCGGATATTTGGAGCGCACTGATTTACGAAAGTGCTGTTCTACGCAGTTGAGTTCGAATGGAGGTAAGAACTTACCATCCGGCACCTGATGGAGCCCTTCGGCCTGACCACTTACGCCTACGAAGGTCTCAACGTAGTCATACCATGCTTCGATATCCTTGTATCGGATCGGCCAATCCACAGCTATGCCTTCTTTAGCATTAGCTTCAAAGTCGAGGTCACTCCACCTATAACAGTGTCTACCCCACATGATAGATCGACCGCCTACATGATGTCCGCGGATCCAGTCAAAGCGAGATACTTCATCATATGGATACTCGTCATCTTTGTTGATGAAGTGCTTGTGGTCTTCGCGCACCCACCAGCTCAGGCGATTTTGCTTTTCGTAGTGCAGAGCGATCTCCTCTGCGGTTACCATGTTTTGATTCGGGATGTCCCAGGGGTCTAAGTTGGCAGTAGGGTAGTCCAGGTGTTTTTGATCGCGACCTCGCTCGAGTACCAATGTTTTATATCCTTTCTTACACAACTCCATAGCTGCGTATCCTCCGCTGATACCTGACCCTACGACGATAGCATCGTACGTGTGATCATTTTCTCCTTGTATATAAAAATTCATATCGCCCATTTTTTGCCACCCGTTTCTTGTACAGATATACAAGCCTGATATTCGCCTGGTACAGGTAAGTAATTAAGATATTTAGTACCGATCTCTTCTGAAGAAAGGTAGTAAGCTATAGTTTGTTCTTTGAGTTGATGGTATGCACCACGTGTCTTTTCTGGCAGTGAAGTAGAAGCGTCTTCGAGTGCAGCTACCGCGCCTTGTATATCGTCTGAAGCTGATAGATGAGATAGCAGTGCAGAGATAGATTCACCATAGTTTTTTTGATCTTCTGAGGTATAGACCTTGCCTACCATATGATCGATCATGCTATGCACGCCCACATCAGTTGCCGATGGGCTATCTGTAGCAGGTATGATGGTGTCTATGACCTTTTTGACCAGCCCCATGTCGTCGCTACTAAAAAACGATAGTGCCTTCTCTGTTACCGAAGATCCATCTGTTTTACATCCGGATAGTATGGTGGCTGCAAGTGGTGCACTTACGGCGGCACCTGTGACATACGCTGTGTAGCGTAAGATTTCCCGTCTATTCATTTTGATCAGATTGACTTCGTAGTAATATAGTAACTTTCGTCAGCCTCTGTCTGAAGAGGGATGATTATATTCCTAGCACTTCTTATCTTTAGGCATTCGATTAACTAACTAAACACGATGCATTATGCCTACTAATTGGTGGATGTTTTTTGTATCCGCGGCGATTCCTTTGCTAGTCGGATTTTTCTGGTACGGAAATATGGGTTTTGGAAAAAAATGGATGTCAGTCAATGGATTTTCTGAAGAGGATCTACAGGGAGCTAACATGGCCCTCATCTTTGGCTTGTCATATTTTTTCTGTGTGATGATCTCATTTGTGTATTCGGGTATGGTGATTCATCAGACGAGTATCTTTCAAGTAATGATGCCTGAGATACAAGATTCTAACAGTGAGGTCTTTGCCTACGCGCAAGACTTTTTTGCTAAGTATGGTGATCGCCACCGCACATTCAGCCATGGAGCGGTACATGGTGTTTTGCTAGCTATCTTTTTTGTGTTTCCGCTTATAAGTATCAACGCACTCTTTGAGAGAAGGGGATGGACTTACATTTTTATCCACTTTGGATATTGGTTAGTGTGCCTCGTCTTGATGGGAGGATTACTATGCACGACACTTACTTTCTCTCCTTTGGTATAAGTCGAGTAGACCATAGCATAGACTTTCCACTTTCGTAAATGATAAAAAGAGCCACTCATTTTTTCCATGAGTGGCTCTTACTTTTACCTGACAAGTCGGGTATCAGGATAACTATTGTGCCAGGCAAACCAAAATATGTTATGCGCGGAAAGCCGGGATAGTATCTTGCCATCTACACTTTTCAGACACTCGTCTGTTACTTCCCATTTGAATCCATCTTTATCGTAGAGTACATCACCTTTATATGAGTCAAATGTATACCCTTGGGTTTCATAGACTCTTGATCCACCACCTTTCTCAGTTACGACAACAAATTTTTGTCCTGCCACTTCATCATGATATACACGGTTGCGATTGAGGTATCGTACGGACATGGCGAGCGGATCTTCTTTATATCCTCTTTCTCTGAGGACAAGTACTTCGTCCTTGTTTTTAAGTTTTTTGTCTTTCAGCGGTACTGGAAACATCAGCCTGTCCGTGCCGAAGTAATCCTGATATGCGATGCCCTCATCATAGTCTCTTAAGTGGCCAGTCGATAGACTGAGTACCTTAGTATCAGGGTACAATTCTTTCCATTTTTTCCATGTGGTAGTTACTACCGGATACGTATTTAAGTAGATGGAGTCCTTTGAAGAAAGTGGGCCTATCACTGGAGTGCCATCTATGGTATTCCATAGGGACTGTGTCTCGCGGTCATACATCAGTTTATTAGATCTATATAAAAACCCACTTGTCCCAAGGTCATATTCTTCTTTTTCGAGAGCCGTATCATATGCGATCACGGTACCGCATAAAGTACAGTATACACTTGCTATGCGCTTATCACCAAAGTTATCGACGGCCATCTCGTGCCACGCTAGTATCCTTTTTGGATAAGCCTTAGCTATCCCATCGATGACTACACCAAATACTACATTATTTCCTCCAAGATAGTCGGCATCCTCTGCATTGAGGAGGTCGGGGTCCCGTAGTGGAGGTATGCCATCCTGATGTACTCCTCCCCACAAGACTTCATCTAGTCTGATATCGGCGAGATGACTTCTTTCTGAGAAGTACTTTTCAAACTTTGGATCGATGTTTCGATAGAGCTTTGCTTTCAAGTTGAAGTAAAAGTCTGTATAGGTAGGCTCTTTGCTCCACAACCACTGCCACCAGTCATAAGAATTAGATCCATGCTTTTCGCCAGTTTGTGATTCTAGTATATCGACCAACTCATTTCTTACTGATCGATAACTTGTAAGTTGTATGATCTCTACAGCTGGGGCCAGATAAGATTCATCCCACTCGTGACGTAGGAAGAGTAAGTTGCTTTCTACCTCTTGAGAGTTAGAGGCTTTTATGAAACTGTAAAACAAGTCTACTAGCTCATCATCTGACTTTTCTATACTATTATTCTCATGCGAAGGAGGGTCTGTAGTAGCTGCAGCTGATAGTGATAAGGATACTGTGCAAGCAAAGGCAAGTATCACAGAGGTTATACTATATCGAGTCATAGCGTAAGTTTTGATGATCTAGATTCAGTAACAACAGAATACGCTTCGAGGATGCGTGACTGAGAAAGGTATCCTTTAACTATGTCCTCCGCAAGACCCACTTAACAAATCTTTGACACTAGTCAAATCAATTGTCTTTTCTGACGATGCCCGGCGTCTTGAGATGGGCATCATATCTTCTGTCAGGATGAAGCCTTTCGTTGAATTGTTTTAAACCCTCCATAGTCTCGGATTGATAGATGGAGTCTAAAAATTTCTCTGCTTCTATCCGGAGTCCTTCATCAAGGTTTTGTCCATATCCTCGTATGGCTGCTTCTTTATCTGTTCTGATCGCTGGTTGAGGTAGGGTGCATATGAACTCCGCTAACTCTATAGCCCTCGACAGTGATGTCCCTTTAGGTACTACTTCGTTTGCTAAGCCTATCCTGTATGCTTCTTGGGCATCGATCACCTTACCAGTGATGATGAGTTCTAGTGCTCGCCCCATGCCGATGATCCTGGGTAATCTCTGTGTCCCGCCGTCTGCCAGACCTATATTCCATCGACGACAGGTGACTCCAAAAGAAGCATGTTCTTCTACGATCCGCATATCGGCATAGCATGCCCACTCAAATCCACCTGCATATGCCACACCATTGATAGCAGCGATGATGGGCTTATAGATATCTGTCCACCTAGTAGGGCCAAGTATACCATCGACCTTGCCTTCTCTATGAAGTTGTTTTTCTTCCTCCGTGATACGCAGTAACCAACCATCACCAGCTGCCTTTAGATCGCCGCCGCTACAAAAAGCGCGGTCTCCTGCACCTGTGATGATTGCGACCTTCAGGGTATCATCAGTTTTGAACTCTTGCCAAGCGGCGACCAGCTCATGGTGCGTGTTGGGTCCAACACAATTCATCACCTCCGGTCTGTTGAACTTGATGATGGCGATCTCGCCTTGTCGTATGAATTCTATTTCGTTATAAGTCATCCTGCTATAGGCTGGTGTTATTAGTTGGTCCTGAGAATTCGTCTTATATGCTGACAGAATTAAAACAATAGTAAGTAAAAGAAAAGATCCATATATGTCTAGATGGCAGTTTACCTTTGCCTATTATTGGTCACAACTAGATACGCATAGGATGTCTGACATGATAGAAAACGAAAGAAAAACTGAGATAAGACATGATTGGACGAGAGAGGAGATCTCCGACATATATCACCAACCGTTACTAGAATTAGTCTTTGCAGCCTCACAGGTACATAAAGTCTATCACAAAATAGGCGAGGTGCAGGTGAGCAGCCTTGTATCGGTTAAGACTGGAGGATGTCCAGAGGACTGCGCTTACTGCCCGCAAGCTGCTAGGTATCATACTGATATCAAAGTCCATAAACTCATGGAAGTCGATGAAGTGGTCAAAAAAGCGATCAATGCACAGGCTCAAGGAGTATCGAGGATGTGTCTTGGCGCCGCTTGGCGTGAAGTAAGAGATAATGCCGACTTCGACAAGGTATGTGAGATGGTTAGTGCTATCAATGAGATGGGCATGGAAGTGTGCTGCACACTAGGTATGGTGACCGAAGATCAAGCCAAGAAGCTAGCTGCTGCCGGACTCTATGCATATAATCACAATGTCGATACATCTGAAGAACATTATGGTGATATCATCACTACGCGTACCTATGATGACAGGCTCAATACTATACAGAATGTGCGCAAAGCAAAACTTACAGTTTGCTCAGGGGGTATCATTGGCATGGGAGAGACCCATGATGATAGGATCGGTATGCTACACACTCTCTCTAATCTAGAGCAACATCCAGAGTCGGTACCTGTGAATGCCTTAGTGGCCGTCAAAGGAACGCCACTCGGGGATCAGAAGAAGATTCCTTTTGATGACTTGGTACGTATGATAGCAACGGCGAGAATCATTATGCCTGCCTCAGTGGTGAGACTATCGGCAGGTCGCATGGATCTCTCTATTTCATCTCAAGCTATGTGCTTTATGGCTGGGGCAAATTCGATATTTGCTGGAGATAAACTCCTGACTACACCTAATCCTGATTATCATAGTGATGAGGAGATGTTCTCAGTTCTCGGTTTAACACCTAGAGCAGCCTTTCAGGATGAGCAAAGTATGGCAAAGAGAAATTAGAAGGTTGAGATGCCGATCCTCTACTGGATAGCATCTAAAAATGGCTTCATCTCTAAGAGTTCTATGTCATCGCGCTTGCGCAGCTGTCTCAAGAACCAGCCTTTATGTCCTGCACCATAGGTGATCAGCATCCTTTTACCTTCATATCTATGTTTTTCTAGAGCCTTTTCGATATTCCAGTAGTGGGCGATATTGATATTCTCCCAGCCACCGAGCGCTAGTTCTTCATTGAATAATCTATTATACACTTGTAAGAAGACATCCTGGATATCGTCATACTCTTGTGTATGGATGAAGTAAGGATCATTCACTCTGTTAGTTGCTTCGTATAGCGAATCAGATCTCTTGTTAGCATCCTCATATGCATGCCAGTCTTCGATTCGGCTACTATCCTGGCTGATGGCCCTTAGCTTATCGGATCGTTCTTGTGCCATGATCTGAGTCCAGCCAGCAGTAGGTATGATCTCAAAGTCCATAGATTTTTGAAGAGGGAAGACCACATCAGTATATTCTGGAAATCGCATGACCCTCGGTTCTGAGATAGTATCGTCCCTCATGAAGCCATCCATCGCCGCTTTCATCCTATTGGGTGGGATCTCAGCTAGTATAAAGTCGGGATTGATTTCTTTGATCAGCTTTTCTAGATATGTAGTATTGTATACTGTATCTGTCAGATGCCCACTGTGGATGGCGCCGAGTACCAAAACCTCATTTTTGTTTTTTGAGATAGGAGTGGACTTGCAGCTGATGATCAGAGACAGACCAATTAGATATATTATGACTAAAAAAGAGTATTTAAAATTTTGCTTGAGTAGAGGCATAAACATTTAGGCTATCGTTTTAGTAAAGATAGCTATCATACCCAATATGGGTAGAAGATTTTATACAAGTAAGGTAATATGTTCATTCACGGTTTTTATTTGTAAGGGTGATGATTATGTTAATATCGAGAGAAAACTCTCTCGGTTGATGAATATTCACTAGTATTCTTGTGAGAATT
>CAYYBR010000193.1:0-8297 GCA_964470035.1 uncultured Saprospiraceae bacterium | reverse complement strand
TAGGAAGCGAATAAATTCTGGCCACAATGTCAGAAGAGCTTGATAACCTTAAGGAGGACCTCAGTGAGAAAGGATTTGATAGTGTAGGTCACAAACTACTAATTCAAGCTATTGCTGGAATACTAAATGGGGATACTACGAGCAAAGGTATCCTAAATTCTAAAAGTGAGGATATTAGAGACAATTGGCCTTTCATAGTTGAGTCAATAAAAAAAGCCATTGATTGGCTTTTTACTACCATGAAATGTGCCCACCTCGATTTTCTACCTTTTAGACAGCAATTAGTCCCTCTTTCGAAATACTTTTCGATTAACGGCACTCCAACATCTTCACATAATGCAGAGCTTAAAAAATGGTTCTGGGCTACAAGTTTTTCGGATAGATATTCTTCAGGAAGAACAACTGAAAAAATGAATGTCGACTTAAAACTGATGAAAACACTTAGGACAGGCGAGCTTCTCGATTCTAATTTATATAAAACAAACATCGGACTTGGTGATTTACTCAACACAAAATTCTCTAAAGCAAACCCTTTGACTCGAGCATTTCTTCTTCTAATGGCAACTAAATCTCCGAAAGATTTAATTAGCAATACTGACATTGATTTGGGAAAGGCTCTTTCCAAATATAACCGCAAAGAGTATCACCATATTTTTCCAAGAGCATTCCTAAAGAAAAATGGCTATAATTCAGGCTATATAAATACCATTATAAATTTTTGCTTTCTTTCTTCACAGTCCAATAAGAAAATTTCCAGAAAATCACCATCTAACTATATCTTCAATCAAATTGATGATTCTCAACTGGATGAGATTCTCAAATCAAATTTGATACCTACCACTAAAGAAATCTATCTACAAGATAATTATACCGAATTCCTTAGCGTTAGAGGGCAACTTATTGTGCGATTTATAAGTGATCAACTTAAATGAATGCTGGGCCATCTTTATTGTATGAAGGTAAATAATGTATGCGAAATCTCAGTCCCTCTCATTTACCGCAGGCCATACTAGAGATGAGAGATATTCATTTCTAGATTTATCCGAATGACTTAAATACACATCTACTTACTTTTCAATTAAGACTGAATCGATTCAGGTTCTCTCAATTCAATATGACGTCTTATTTCTCTTATAGATTTACTTGTCAACAAATTATTCTTCTGGGGAATTTTAAGAGACTCATTACACTTAATGCGAATGCTTTTACTAACAAACGTTATATGATTAGGACTGCTCGGTATATCCGTGCCTTACCTTCAATACTCTTTGCCTTTGGGTTTAAATGTTACTCGGCTGCATGAATTGTGGGAATCACTGTTGGTGTGATGAATCTATTTGTAATCGGCGAGGCTGTCACAGTACTCATATATTTTACCATAAGATTAATGGGCTTTACATTTATTTAGACATGCAGACACTTTAGAAGACAGTGATAAGGTGTCCTTCGGGATTCCTTCGTACAACAACTCCGCCAGACTTCCTTCGTCAGTCACGGCACCTCTTCGAGGAGCCTTGTCACAGTTGTCATCTCAGCCAGCCTCGGACTCGCAGCTTTCCTATCTTCTCACCACCTGATTCTCCCTCTCTCCCTACGCAAGGCTTTGCTCGGTCGCTCTGGATCACCACTTCGTTTCAGGAGGTTCGAATCTATCGCTGTTCTATAGTATGGCAGCCGCAGGACTCCTTGGGCTCTTCGAGTTGCTACGCAATCCAGCCAGCTTCACTTAGTTTTCGCTGGCTACCTCAGTTGTGCTGCCAATTGCTGCCTTAGTCGGATTAGCTTTATAACGAATCTAGTCTATACGCCTCCTGGGATTATAACAAAAGCTAAGACAGGAGATGTGGCTTTTCATCTCCACAACTACCATCAACTATTCATATTTGCATCCTCTACATTATCTAATAAATAAATTCCTTCTCAACAATTTTATTGAAACATGATATTTTCATTAAATATTATATGTTAAAACGTATTTTAATAATTAACTTGTTAAATAGTAATTGATCTCCCCAGGTTTTAATAGGTTAGAGATTATTCTGCAAAATGAACGTTGTTATGATGAATAAGACATATTTTTTCAATAATTTGTTAATCCTCTTAGCATTTCAACTATTTCTTCCTCATTTAAGCTTTTCTCAATCTGGATCAGATGAGCTAGAATGTCGAGTACTCTATATGCCAACAGAAGATGAATTTGGAAGAGTTGAGTACTTATTTACTCCTAATATTTCAGATACTCTTGTGTTTTATCATACACAATGGTATAGCTGCCAACCAGATTTTATAAATCAAACGAACATTAGAGGTAAAAGAAATATAGAGAGACTTCTCCCAGGAGAGTCTTTCTATAACACCTTTACTAATCCTGAAGGCGAGTATTCAGCTACAATCGAAAGAGACGGCAGATTTTATATCTGTCACTTCAATTTATTTAATAACGGATGTACAGATCCTAGTGCTTTGAATTATCATATGTACGCAACAATTGACGATGATTCTTGCGAATTCGAGGAATCCGCATGTGCTGAAATCACAACTATATATGAGGTTCATCCAGATTGTGGATATAGCGATGGAAAAATAAGCGTCAATGCAAGTGGATCCAATTTACAATATAGATTGAATAGTGGTGCTTGGCAAGAAAGTAGTCTTTTTGAAAATTTACCTGAAGGTAATTACACAGTTCGAGCGAGAAACTCTTCTACTAATTGTCAAGATTCTAGAAATATAGAATTGGACTGTGAAGAAGAGCAAATATGTCCAAGAATAAGCAGAGTGAATATCGTTCATCAACCTTCAACTTGCGGTATTGATAATGGCCAAATATGGATAGATGCGTCAGGGTCTAGCAATGAATACTCTATAGATAATGGACAAACATGGCAATCTTGGGATGTTTTTACGGATTTGGCACCTGGCCGATATTTTGCATATGCTAGAAATACAGAAACTCAATGTCGTAGTAACAGAAGAATATTCGATCTAAGCTGCGCTCCTTCTTGTTCTGATGGAGTAAAAAATGGTACTGAAACTCAAGTTGATTGTGGTGGCACTTGTGCTCCTTGCTGCCCAGAGGATATAAGCGTGAGGGTGCTTAACTACCCATATTGTCCAAGTGGTCGTGAAGGTCAAATTAGAATTAGTGCAAGAGGAGTCGACCTTGAGTATAGTATCAATAATGGTCAATCTTATCGTAGCTCACCAGTTTTTGGTAACCGTATAGGTAACCGCAATTTAAATATAGCGGTCAGATCCAAGAAAACTGGGTGTGTCCGTAAATTGTTAAGATATTACTTGCCATGTGCAGAGCCTTGTCCAGCGATCACGCAGGTCTCACTTTCTGAACCGCACTGTGAAACTCCCAATTCTGGCAGTATAAGAATACAACTTGGCGAAGGTCAGGGAAATTTGGGTATTAATACGTTCTCAAGACCAAACGGATCTAATGGTGTACCTACTTATGAGTATAGTATAGATAATGGCATGGTATGGCAAGGGCGCCCAGTATTTCAGGTAGGAGCTGGAACTTATAATATACTTGTTCGTAACAACGAAACTGACTGCACTAGAGGGCAACAAGTATCTCTTAGTTGCTTCAGCTGTTATGATGGAAAACGAAATGGTGATGAAGAGGAAGTAGATTGCGGAGGAGAGTATTGTCATAGTTGTGAGTGTCCTACAGTTGAGGACATTAAACAATCGTTAGCGGCACAGCAAGGGCCGCAAGGAGGAAGTGGAGGAGTTGGCGAGGCCACAACCAATACTTTTATATGTGACCTTCCAGAATACTTTGAATGTCCTGAGTGCGCTTCTTTCCGTTCGTGTTTTGATGATATCGATAACGACGGTGATCAACTATGTGATTGCGAAGACCCAGGGTGCCAACAATGGTATGATGAAATCTGTGAGAAAGAGACAGAACAGTGTTCCGACGGTATTGATAATGATCAAGATGGAGTAATTGATTGTTTCGACTTTGACTGTTTTCCTAATTTCAATTGCGCAGAAGATTTCTCAGATCAATTGGGCAGGTCTACTTTAACACATGACAGATCTGATTTAGTTCTAGCTCTGTACTATAATTACAATATAACAGAGTTTATATCTGAACACGGTATTCCGCATTGGAATAGAAGTTTAAAAATTAATGACACGGAAATTATACCAATTGCCCCATTAGGCAGTCTCGAAATGCATGCCATGATTGTTGTTATGAACAATGATCAATATAACTTTATTTCGACTAATGACTTATTGAATTCAATAAGACAGCTTAATAATAATGCAATTAATACTAATAGTTCTTTGAGCCGAGAACTAATTGAAGTTTTGGCCAAATTGCAGTTATTTGGCAATAGGAGCCTGAATGGTGGTCAGAATATAGAAATTGCGAAGTTTATACAGAACTCTAATGCACCGAAGGGATTGAATAAACTCGATCCGCCAGAAGAAGAAAATGATTATTGTACATATAGCTGTACTGATATCTCAGTAGGAGAAATAGAAGTTATCGAAGTTGATGGAGTTGTAGAAGGTGCTTCAATGCAGGTTGATAGAGGTAGATATTATTTAAATGCGACGGGTGTTACATGTAACTTTTGGATAAAGACTTGTTTCCCATCCGATACTAGTCCACTGCATGGGAATCAAATTGGCTTTGGGGGATCTGAATTTGGAAGTTCATCTTTCAACAACGAGCCTGCTCCAGCATCGCAGGAATTTATGGATAGAATACGGCTATGTAGCCTCGCAGGAAGTCAGAACTCTAGTGAACATGAGACTGATGCTGGCTTCTGTCGATCAATTGAGAAACTGTTTGATTGTGACAAAACTGGGCGTATTGGCAATGATTTATCCTGGAGAACAATTGAGTTGCTATATAATGCAAAAGAGACAGTTTATGATTCTGAAACTGATGATGAAGGGCACATAAATGAGGCGGCAGAATTACTATGTGATGCGGAGGGAGGCGAAGCTGCTGAAGTAGCTAATTTGTTAGAGGAGTTTATCAATTATGCCGCATTGAATGGGTGGGAGGATTTGATCAGTATTGAGGAATTTCAAATTCTCTCTGAATTCTTGGATGAAGAGGAAATTGACATGACCGAAGGAGAATTTATATCACTATTCCGCGAAGAAGAATGCTTGACCTTAATGAACAGATCATCAATTAATAGTTGCTTTTTGTTTGACTCCGAAGACAAGGAATGCATAAATATCTATAAATCTGAACTAGCAGAATATGGTGTTACTGATTTTTCACAAGCACACATAGCGTGCCAAAAACTTAGTGAGTTGCTAGATATAATTACTAACGATCCGTACGCATTTTTTACTGAATGTTTTGATGAGAACGATCCAAATTCAGTTTGGTCTGATTTGTTGTCCTTCTCTACGCCTGAATTCATTAGAGAAACCATAGAGCAAAGAGCTAGCGATGGCTCATGGTTTGTTCACGATTTAGATGATGCTAGAGGACCTCTCGTGAATGCAGATTTCTATAGTGTCAATTTCGGGAATAACGGACTTGCCATCAATGGTGTTACCGCCGATCCTCAAACATTCTTTGAGCATATCCGAGACTCCTTTACTGATTTTGACGATAATTGCAATTCAGAATTCCGTTTGAACAAAAACTCTTCGAATCAAATGGATGAAGAAATTTGGAACAGTGAAGATCCTACTGGGGCAGTAGTTGACATTGATATCATATTTACAGATGATGCTGCAGTTGTTGTAAGTGATTTCAACAATGATATGACAACTGGGAATTTTAATTGGACATTTACAACCATTTCTACGCCATTTGAGATGACTGGTGATCACCCAGTTAGCGGACATAGGCAATTTGGGCTAGTTCAAAATGACAATGGAGAGTGGATTTTCTACACAAGAGGATTAGATAGAGCAACGAGCGTTCCGCGACTATTTTCAAGGAGATTTAGTAATTTTGGATTCGATATGGGAGGGAATTTATGGGAATGCTTAATGGACAATGTGTCACAAGCACTTGGTGGAGAAGTTGAGTCTTTAGAGCCACATAGAGTGGATTGGGAGTTCGTAAAAGACCAACTGTTAGATCTGCCAGTTTCGGAGTTATTAAAATGTACAACTTCGGATTAAGAATAATTATGAAGTATAAAATCAAGTTTTTCGTTTGGATAATTAGAATTAAGGTTCTGGCTCTAGCCTTATTGAACCTGTACTGTCTTACATGGCAACCGTTCAGTTATCTGTTTCGAAGCTCATCTGGACTACTTTTATTGAGTTCAAGACTAATAGTAGCAGTTCTTTTTGTGTCGGCTTGTTATTTCATATTTATGTCTTTCACAAAGAATGCCTTAGCTAATTCTTTAAAAGGGCTAGGGTCAATCCTAATAATTTCTTTCATGATCCTTATAACTTTGATTTATCCAATTTAATGTAACATGCATTCTTCTTTCGCTATTTGAAGTTTGCAGCTTCAAGTCATTATCGAGGATAGCGGCAATAAGATAATTCTGTTTTACTAAAGTAGAATGGATAGGTTGCGTTACTAAACTTATTATGAGGGAGTGCTGTAAACTTCAGGTTGCGATGGATTATTGATATCGACAATGGCTGATTATGGTTCACTCTGCTTCAAAGTTGATATCTCGACAGGATATATGACATCAATCTATACAAGCTAGCCAAGAAGCTAAATAAGGGCCATAGCAGCAATATCTTATGTGAAGGTTGTAATCAAGGTTATAAACAAGGACGACCTTCATATAGCACGTGAGAAGGATTCTGAACTCTATTGGGAGAGTATCAAGCTAGATGATCTCAAAGAGACTAAAAGCTTTAGAAGTTGGTGGTTCTGGTCTAGTCAAAATTGACCCTCACTATTTTGGTTACCGTCAGTATTGAAATCTGTCCATGCCACACCACGATCTGAAGCTCGAAATTTCTGAGAATTTAATACTTATCACAACTTTTCTCATAGTAACTTCACAAGTAGAAATACTATGTATGACAACAAGAACTAAGTGTCAGAAAATCATTTGAGAGTATGTGGTTAACAATCCAGAAAGCACAACAGGAATGGAATTGGATTCTTTACTTAGCCTTCCGACATACAATCTTATCGAATTGAGTAATCAGATACAAAATCTTGACACTAACACAAGCCCTCATATGATTTTTGCTGTGATGCTAACTAGAGCTGACGAACTCGAGCTTGACTACAATGAAGACTTAATGCCTGAGTTTTGTTCAGAATGTTACAAGGAGAACAAGGCTGAGTTTTTTTCAATTAATTTATATAAGCTAGCTAGCAATATCAAACATGGAGAAACTTTAGGCTTCATATGTGAGAGTTGCGATAGACAAGGATTGGTGCTACTTCCTGATGGTCAGATTGTCATGGTTCGAGAAGGAGGATCCGATATAATCAAGTTAGTGGATCTTGAATTCTCTAAGGATCTAAAGAAATGGTGGTTATGGAACAGCCAGAATTGATCTATATACCTACCAACTCGCTGAGCTCGAATTGCATCTCAAGCACGTCAAGTAGTTCCCTTCTGTTCTCATACTCTTTAGTCTTGTAAGTCTTGAATCTATCCTTGGAGAACTCCAACTTATAGCTTCCATCATCACACTTCTTCACTCTAATGAGGAAGTCATCTTTGGATAAGACCATCACAGTTTGTTGCATCAGATCAATATATGTTCGGAAAATGAGATATCCAAAAGCTAAAGGTTTTAGTATTTCTCCGTAATACTTGACTCTATATCTATTGGTTATTTACATTGCTGATATAGACTAATACCTCATTCCTTGAAATTCCATATCTTAAGATGACTAAAATCTTCAGCCATGCCTACCCTAGTAAAAATCCTGGCCTTTTTCTTCATCCTCTCTGGCATCTCCTTAATTGTCCGTCCTGACTTCCTACTAGATTGGATACAAGGGGCACTCAACTCGTCAGGGCTGTATATAGCAGCGATCTTAGGTCGCTTTCTGATAGGATTGGTTCTAGTGCTAGCAGCAAAGCACTCCAGGTTTCCCAAGTTGATCATGGCACTGGGTGTGATCACGATGCTGGCAGCTGTCGTCTTCTTATTGATGGGTAGAATCACATTTTACCATACTCTATTTGGCATCATTGATACACTTAAGAGACTTGCTCCACTGGTAGCAGGTGTTACCATAATGGTGGGAGGATTCTTATTCTATGCCTTTTCTGGTCATGGCAAATTAGCTAGATAGGTACATGCATAAAAAAAGAGACCGCGTTCTCACGTGGCCTCCAATCACTGCATCAACCAAA
>CAYYBR010000192.1:0-8403 GCA_964470035.1 uncultured Saprospiraceae bacterium | reverse complement strand
CCATTGGGAGAAAAAACATTTGGGATGTAGATCGACACTTCTGTATCGATCTCTATACCTATCTCGTCAGTCGCTATACATCCATCCTCAGATATCGCTTCCACAGTGATGATCTGATCTCTGATCGGTAGAAAAGTAAAATCCGTCAAACCATTAAAATCCATGAGGTCTGCGGACCAAGTGATCTCATCAATGTCAAAGTTAGCCTCAGCTGATATGTCGACCTCTTCTCCTAGTATGATATCAAGGTCTTCTCCTATGTCTATCATCACCACTGGAGGATCCTCGAGCGTTATCAAGTCACTTACGAAGCAATTAAACCTGTCTTGTATCTCTATATCATAGACACCCATCGTCAGTCCATCGACGATCAGATCTGGATCATCTGCGTCGAAGATATGGATGTTATAGGGTGGATTACCACCAGTGACATTAGTCGCTTCGATGATACCATCACTACCATCGGCGCAAGAGGGATCGAAGCCTGTGACATCAGCAGTCAGCACCTCTCTTTGGACTGTATCAAGCTGGATAGTTACGATACTATCACATCCAAATCTATTAACAAGGTCTAGAACAAACATCCCAGGCGACACGAGTTGTGCTGTTCCTAGATCAAGGGATGTGCCTCCACATATGGTATCAAATCTTTCAAAACTTCTTCTTGGGATGAATACTGAAGTTGTGTCGGAGAAGAATCTGCACTTTTCATTGATGAAGCTAGCCTGGGTAGCTGCTGTAAAAAAGCGAAAGAACATACGCTCGTCTTCAAGAAGTTCATCATACATCAGCCTGCTTCTTTCTTCACCTACTACATCTCTCCAGTCCGAAACACCATCAGAACTTACTTGCCATCCGTATAGTCTATCCATATCTTCCTCCCCTTCTATCAAGGCTATCACTTCTATAGGAAGATCCTCTTGACAGACTATGTTATCTCCCTGTACAACCGAAGGTGCACTTGCAGGTCCACAGGCTCTAAATGAGATATTGTCAAGGGCTAGGTCATTGCCTATACCTCCCGGGGCATTATTGCGTAGCGAAAGTTGGACGCTGGTTTGTCCAGGTGCTGTATCAAAGCTGAAAGAGAAGGTATTCCAGACTTCATTTTTAGGTATGATGCCTGTCCGCAATACCACAGCGTCATCAATTAAAAAATCCACATTAGGATCTGAGTGCCCTGGGGTTCCATTGATGATTAGGTTAAGTATATCAGCAGAAAACTCATAAGAAGTATTATCACATAGTCCTTCTACTACCTCTTCGTAAAACAATCCTGGATCGAAAGAAGCATTCACAACCATCATATATCCATTGGGGTCATTGCTATTATCTTTTGGTCTGAGCCAGGTATCGAAGACAAAATTCCACTGATTAAAATCGCTGGTGATCATGTATTCTCCATCTGCGGGAGGTCCACTTCTGTTATAGATATAACCAGGAGCAAGACCAGGATCTTGTGGTAAAGAAAACTCAAACCCTGAACCAAAGTCTCCATCATCAAAAAGGTTTTCACCGAGTCCTCCTGGACACTCTTGCGCGCCAAGTCTAATGACTATAAAGCAAAGCACTATATGTATCAGCACTTTGTTCATCTAGCTAAATAATATGAGACATATACAGAAAGATGCGATCAATGCAGTGGATGAAAGTGCAAGGTGCTTGAGGTAAGGATCTAGCAAGTCCGCCTGTCTATACTTTTGGACAGCTCTAAAATTAATAACTAACAAAAAGCTTACTAATAAAAATAGCCATCTCAGGCTCCACCCATAAGGCACAAGGATACCATAAACTACTAATGCAGCAACCGCAGTTACCAAAAGAAAACCATGATATCTCACAGCTGCAGATCTTCCTATCTTGACTGGCACAGAGAGTTTTCCTGCCTTTAGATCTGATTCTATGTCACGTATATTATTGACATTGAGCACACCTGTACTAAGAGTGCCGCATGCTATGGCTGGAAGTAAGATCATCATATTCCAACCACCTGTTTGTAAAAAGTAGCTCCCTACAACGGTGATCAATCCAAAAAATATAAATACCGAGATATCACCTTTGCCAGAGTAGCCATATGGTCGATCTCCTGCTGTATAATTAATCGCCGCCCAGATAGCGAGACAACCTAAGATTAGGAATAAGATCCTCATCATCCATCCGTCAAGAGCCACCCATATAAGTAGTATGCCAGTACAAAGTGATAGTATAGCCATGATGTTCATGGCTCGTTTCATTTGCGAAAGCGAGATTACACCTGACTGTACCATACGACTTGGACCCTGACGCTCCGAGCTATCAGCACCGTGGATAGAGTCTCCATAGTCATTAGAGAAGTTAGAAAGCACCTGCAGAAATACTGCAGTAAGAATCGATAATATCGTGATACGCCCATCATGAGCTCCATCCATATATGCTAGCGTGTGCCCCATCGCCATGGTGCTCACAGCGAGTGGGAGTGTCCGCAGACGTGCCGCTCCTAGCCAATGTGTGATTTTGCTCATAGTAATTACTAAGATAAACCTAGTCTAGTAGTGATAAAGGTCGTACAACATACGTATCTATATATGTAGTTTAATCTAGTACAAAGTGGTTTTTATCGTATTTATTAAAACTAAGATCAGGAGGCCATTACCTTAGCGAAACATAAGAGAATTATGAAGAACTTATTCTCCGTTATCATAGCGGTTTTATTATTTCAGACGGCAGGCGCTCAACAAAACTGGGATCTGGAGAGGTGCATCTTATATGCTATAGAGAATAGTATAGATGTCAGACAGTCGGATTTTGGAGTACAGGACGCTGAGATCGTCCTTAAGCAAAACGAACAGCAGAGATATCCATCCTTGACGGGGAGTGTAGGCGCCTTTACTAACTTTGGTAGAACCATCGATCCGACTACTAATGAGTTTATAACTTCTGCATTTCTCTCTAACAACTTCGGGCTCAACCTGAATGTATTATTATACAATGGCGGAAGAATAAAAAATCAAATCTCACAGAGTGAGTATGACAAACAAGCGCTAGAATCTGACAAAAATTCGATGATAGCCACAGTAACTCTTAATGTGGTCAGTGCATACTTCGAAGCCCTCTTAGCGCGAGATAATCTTACGAACTCTGAGATCCAGGTTAAGTCGATCCAAGATCAGATCGATCAGATGAACAAGTTGGTTACTGCGGGTAGTAGAGCACGATTTGAGCTTTATGATCTGGAGGCACAACTGGCAACCTCAGAACAACAACAGACGATCGCTCAAAATCGCATAGACTTGGCTATGCTCAATCTAAAGGGTGTCATGAATCTTGATCCTAACACTGAGATAACTTTGGACGTTCCTCCCTTAGATCAACTCGTCTATACGGATCTAGACAATACTCCTTTTGAAACGATCTATAACAACGTCATAAGGACAAGACCAGAAGTGGAAGCCTTAGATCTGAGGATCAAGAGTGGCGAGGTAGGCATCGATATAGCCAAGTCTTCATTTTACCCAACCATCAATCTGGGAGGAAGTGTGAATAGCAACTTTTCTAATCAAGCTCGGCAGCCAGATGGAGTCGCAATTGTATTATCTGACCCTCAGGATGTCATCATTAACAATGACCCAAGTCAGATACAGTTTTTTCAGCCGGAGGCGACTTCGCTTTCGCAAATACCCTACTTCAATCAAATAGATAACAACTTCTCCTATGGCGTAGGTATACAAGCAAACATACCCATCTTTGCTAATTATCAAGCAAAAGGTAATACTGAACGCGCGAGGATCAATCTTGAAAATCTAAGAACAGAAAAGGAGAGATATATCATCGATATACGCAATCTCCTTGGTCAAGTTGTAACGGACGCAAAAGCGGCCAAAAGAAATTTGGAAGCCTCAGATAAGGTACTCGAAGCTCGACAGATAGCATCTGACAATGCTAAGAAGAGGTTTGAGTTAGGGGCAATTAATTCATTTGATTATATCAGCATACAAGATCAACTCAATACTGCAAGGACAGATCAGATCCTAGCTAAGTATGACTACATGCTAAAGATAAAGGTGCTTGATTTTTATCAAGGATACCCAGTTACTATAAAGTAAGATAGACCATGGCGCGAAAGAAAAATAATAGAAGAAAATGGATCATCCTAGGACTTGTACTTCTCCTAGGTGCCATCCTAGCAGCAGTCTTTTTCAATGGACAAAGTGATGATGAAGGCATAGAAGTCGAAACTACTCTATCCAAAAAGAGATCTATAAAAGAAACGGTATCTGCGTCTGGTAGGATCTATCCAGAAGTAGAAGTCGTCATCAGTTCAGATGTATCAGGAGAGATCGTCAATCTGTATGTCGAGGAAGGTGACTCTGTAATTCAAGGTCAAGTACTACTAAAAATCGACCCAGAAGCATATCTCTCAACTGTCGAAAGAGGAGAGGCCGACTTAAATAATGCTAAAGCGAATCTCGCCATGACACGTGCTCAGATCGAAACATCAAGAGCTCGAAGAGAAGAACTTACGACCACCTTAATACAAGCAGAAAGAGATCACAAACGAAATGAAGGTCTGTTCAAAGAAGAAGTAATCTCACAAGCTGAGTATGATCAAACTTTAGCTCAGGTAGAATCAGCAAGAGCTAGCATCAGATCTTCTGAGGCCGATATCAAAGCAGCCGAAGAGAGTGCCTTAGGTGCGAGTTATACTGTAAAGAGTTCAGAGGCCATACTTAAAGAACTTCGTACTAATCTGAATAGAACAACCATCAAAGCCCCTAGTAGTGGTATCATAACCAGCTTATCTGTAGAAAAAGGAGAACGCGTCGTAGGGACCGCCCAACAAGCAGGTACTGAGATCATGAGGATCTCAGATCTAAGCACAATGGAAGTCCAAGTAGAAGTAACTGAAAATGATATCCTCAAGGTCGCCCTCGGAGATATTACAGAGATAGAAGTAGATGCTTATCTAGACAAAATATTCACCGGTAAAGTGACAGAGATCGCTAATAGTGCAACTAATGTTGCTGGGACTACCAGTGCTACAGCTGCACTTAACACCGATCAGGTCACCAATTTTATCGTCAAGGTGCGGATAGACTATGCATCTTATAAAGATATGATCACAAGCGGAAGCGTCAGTGCTTTTAGGCCTGGCATGTCTGCTTCAGTAGATATCATCACCGAGACAAAAGATGATGTACTCGTAGTACCTATACAATCTGTAGGTATGCGTGTAGTGGATGAGGACGCTGAAGATGCTGAGTTTGAGGAAGTAGTCTTCGTATATGAGGGAGATTCTGCCCGACTAGTACCAGTATCTACTGGTATCCAAGATGACGAGTATATCCATATCCTCAATGGCATCAATGAAGAAGTCGAGGTGATAAGCGGCCCTTATACCGCCATCTCAAAGGATCTTGAAGGTGGATCTGCAGTATCACTGAAGGAAGATGAGGATGAAAAAAAGGGATAGTCAATCTCTTATCGTATTCGTTCGTCGTCCTGAGCTGGGAAAAGTAAAAACCAGACTTGCAGCAGATGTAGGTGATCAAGAGGCCTTGCGTATCTATATCCGGCTTCTTGAGCATACTCGCGATATAGCATCATCAGTAAGTTGTAGTCGACATCTTTGGTATGCAGACCGGATAGAAACTGAAGACATGTGGCCTTCGATATCATTCGATAAGTATCAACAACCCGAAAGAGATCTTGGAGGACGCATGAAAGAAGCTTTTTCTGAAGCATTAAAAGGTCATGAGAAAGCAATCATCATAGGAAGTGATTGCCCCCAACTAAGTACTCCGATTATACAAGAAGCTTTCGATGCACTCGACCATCACGATACTGTGATAGGTCCCACATATGATGGTGGTTACTACCTCCTTGGTATGAAAAACTTGTACCCGTTTTTATTTGATGATATGAGATGGAGTGTGGATGATGTGTTCAATACCACAATCTCAAGGATGCAAGAACATGGCTTGACCTGTAAGAAACTTACTACTTTATCAGACGTAGATTATAAGTCTGATTGGGATGAGCATGGCTTGGATTAGGCGACAAGTTTGGTCTAGACTTCATTATGTCAAAAGAACTTTTTGGGTGCAAAAAAGTGTTATACCCACATGAAAAACCTGCAACTCTACCTACTACTCCTTTTACCATTTTTTCTATTATCACAAGGTCAAGGTGGCTATACAGTCCCTTATCAAGATGTTCAAATAAATGTCAATGAAGACTTGAGCTTCTCTGTGAAAGAAGAAATCAATGTCAACTTCTCAGAAAAGAGACGTGGTATCTTTACTTCTATACCTACAGTATATGATATAGATGGCAAAAGAGTCTCGATCAGTATCAGCAATGTAGATGTACAAGGATACAAGCACAAAGTAAGTCGCGAAAGAGGTGAAGTGGTCATCCGTATAGGTGATGCCAACAAGTATATCACGGGAGATCATAAGTACGTAGTGACCTATCAAGTAAGAGGCGCTGTCGCCACTTACGAAGATCATGACGAATTTTACTGGAATATAGTGCCATTCGATAGAGACGATGAGATCCAAAGAGCTTCCTTTAAGGTAGCCTTTCCCTCGTCTTGGTCGGATAGTATTTATGCCTTTAGAGCTTTTTCAGGGACAGTTGGTAATCAAGGAGCCGATGTAGTCGTCCGTAAGGATGATAGTATCATCTCTGGAGCACATCGATCCCCTTTAGGTCCTAAAGAAGGGATCACCTTGGCGGTGAAGATCCCAAAAGGATTATCCACATATGTATCTGATAGTAATAGTGCGTCTGGAAGTTCTGGTGAAGGAAACTCTGCTATGAAGTGGGACTGGGCCTTCAGCTGGTGGAATTCAGTTCCTATCGGTCTAGGTGCACTGCTGTTAGGACTTTATCGAAGATACCAACGATCTAATCATCATGAATATGAGGTGCCTCTCCAGACACATCCTCCATCAGATATGTCACCTGCGGAAGTAGGGACATTCTTTGATTATAAGGTGAATCGACGAGATATCATCTCCTTACTCCCATACTGGGGCAATAAAGGCTGCATATCTATCACACCGATAGATGATGGATCAGGAGATATGTATTTTAGAAAGATTAAAGCGTTAAATGCCGACGCTCCCGACTATCAGCACCATCTTTTTGATGGCCTTTTTAGTGCTGGCGAGATGGTTAGACTCAGTGATCTCAAGGAGAAGTTTTACAAGACCATGGCCAAAACTGCAAAACTCCTGAGAGCAAAGGTCCATGATCGAGAGTTATATGATCCTGTATCTCAAAAGACATTGCACCACTGGGTGATGATACCTGTAGGGATAAGTTTTCTAATATGTGGAGGTTTATTTATAGGTGCAGGTACGGTAGCAGCAGGTATCGGTATGATATTGTTGGCCATCATCACTTTGGTTATCTTCTTTTTACCTCCGCGTCTATCTGCCAAGGGACAACAATACAAGGATCACTTAACAGGACTATACGATCATCTCAAGCATCCTGTTGAGTCTAAAGTGCAGGAGTTATTAGAAGTTGATCCGAAGTACTTTCACTATATGTATCCTTACGTCCTTGCCTTTGATCTAGACAAGGCTTGGGCTCCGGTGAAATATCCGGAGTACAATTATATGCCACCCATCTGGTTTGACCCTGGTGTAGGCCATGCACGTACTTTTAATTATAGTAAGGCATCTGAGTCCATCAATGTACGTAGCATAGAGAAGGTATTTTATAGTACTCCTCCACCACCAAAATCTAATTCTGGTGGAAGTATAGGCGGAGGATTTTCAGGTGGAGGTTTTGGAGGCGGTAGTCGAGGCAGTTGGTAGAACCAATCGTCTGAGGAAGCCAGTTTACTACGATCGCTTTTCCATAAAAAACTCTTTAAGGATCATACCACACTCGCTACTCATGATGCCAAACTCGAGCTTCGTCTTAGGATGAAGGATCTCTTTACCATATCGCATAAATCCCTTTTTAGGATCTTCGGCGCCATAAACTATCCGATCTATCTGAGCCCACGCTAGTGCACCAGCGCACATCGTACATGGTTCTAGTGTGACGTAAAGTGTGCACCCTTTGAGATACTTAGATCCTAGGTAAGCCATGGCTGCTGTGATAGCTACTATCTCAGCATGCGCTGTTGCATCCTGGAGAGTTTCTACCTGATTATGCCCTCTTGCTATAATCCTTTGTTGGCTTACTACTACAGCACCAACTGGCACCTCGCCCTTCTCTGCAGCCTTCTCTGCTTCCTTCAGAGCCTGTCGGATATAATACGTATCATCATGAAGAAGAATATCCATGTGAGATTTAATTCACAGCGAAGAAAGCACATTTCTATTGTTATCCGTAGTTTTGCGCATGGAAAATCTACCGCCATTCCCACCAAAAATTACTGAGGCACTTACTTTTGATGATGTA
>CAYYBR010000191.1:0-8433 GCA_964470035.1 uncultured Saprospiraceae bacterium | reverse complement strand
AAATATAACATATTATATTTTATCATAATATGTATGAATACTTGAATTCAATTTACAAGCCTAAGTCATCTTCATGGTTGAACTTCATTACTCTTGTAGAATGCTTACTATATTCACCGCGTGGACTTAACTACCCATCTTTACACTACCAATCTTCCAAGTACAGCAGAGCAGTCTCCTCAGCTTATATTGTCATGCCCTCCTGTTGCGATGTCTAACTCGTCAGACGCCTTCTGGATAGGTAAGAATAAAACGATAGCTGGACTCCTTGCAAAAGGCCATGGTAAAAAAGCATTTGAAGCCCAACATAAGATACTGGATGCTTCATGGTCTCAAGCCTTTAACCTATTATCTCCTGGTGGTTATCTAATCGTGTTCGCTCAAAGAAGTAGCAGAAAAGTCTCAGATCGTCATAGTTTTTTTGACAATGCGAGCCGCATCACCTATGCTTGTCAAAAGCTGGGATTTAACGCTCTTCCAAGTATCAAATGGCGCAAAGCAAGTAAGACACCTCCTCACTATATGGGTTCTGGTATGTTACCCGCTGGAGCCTACGTTGTATCTCAATATGACGATATACTGATATTTAGAAAAGGAGCTCAACGCACATTTGATGAGGTAGAGCAAGTACGTCGTTCAGAAAGCGCTCTCTTCTGCGAAGAACGCAATGCATGGTATCTCGATCTATGGAGTGATGTAACATATAACTTAGTAGATAAGTACATCAAAGACTTCACAACCACCACTATACCAAGTGAACTGTATATCAGGCTCATGGCGATGTACAGCATACAAGGTGATCACGTGCTTGATCTATATGGTGACAACTTACTCACAACCTTGGCCGGTGGAGTACTTGGACGCAATACGCTTTCTCTCTGCGAGGAATCAGCTGAGGACAGTTTAAAAGTATTTTCAAAGCGCAAATTGAAATCGATCTTAAATGATCGATGTGCTTCTCGGATCACAGATCATATGGCATATGCAAAAACAAAGGATGGACTTCTCCTTCGGTTTAAAAACCAACCCCTCGGTGTGCCAGTACAGACAACACAAGAAAAGAAGATTCAGAACTACGTCATTCAGTCCATCAAATCCAATGGAAGCGAAGTGAGTTTTAAATATAGAAAGTGGAAAAAAGCCGAGTTGTCTGAGATGATTACATCTTGACTATCGTGCATAGATGAGTTTGTGTACTTGCATCTCCTCGCCTATTTGTACTTGGATCAGAAAGAAATTTGTTACTCGCTCAGAATTTCATGAGATTAAAAATATTTGGGCATACTGGCTCCAATATCAATCAACACATAATCAAACACTCTTTTCTAATTCATTGAATTTTCTTAAATTCACTGACATGATCTACAAGAGCACTTGCAACAAAGTAAAGCATACCCTGAAAAGGATTCATATTATAACATGCATTCCTTTTCTCTTTTTTGTCAATTTAACTTTCGCCCAAACGATCATAAGCGGCAAGTTCTCTCATATGGAGAATTGGTCGGATAGCCTGTACTTACAGGCTATCACAGATTATGGGAATGTCTTTGCAAATACGACCTGGTATCATGTGGACACAACAATAGTGACAGAAGATGGATCATTTGAATTTTATCTAGACACACTGCCCTGCACCTCTTGCATCTACCGCATAGAAACCACACCTAAGGGCCAATCAGCACCTAGTATATATCGATTAAGTAGCAAGGACAACTATGTCTTATTTGAACTAAAAGAAAATCAATTGATACACATAGAAGCTAATGCTAATCAATTGGCTAACACATTCTACATTACTAGTGATGAAGAAATCTGGAATCACTCGGAGATTAGAAAGATCAGGGCTCCCATATACGTGCTGTATGATCAAATGATCACACAAATGCAAGACCCTGAGTTCATGAAAGGCCTTGACATAGACTCAATCACTAAGAAGAACTTTAATGACTTGGAAATAGCACTTATCGAGAACAACAAGATTCTTATCGACATCATCGAGGATAGTGATAACATCTATGATAAACTTATAGGTATGCTCGAATACGATTATGATGACATCATGGAAAATGACTTGACCCTATATAGCAAAATCCAAAAAGAATTAGAAGATCGATTTCAGGATCATCCGTACTATGCTCAGTTTTCGAAAAAAGTATACGAAGCAAAACATGTTTTACCACCTGGAAGCACAGCCCCTAACATCCATCTACCAGACCCAACTAATACAAGCGTAAAGCTATCGGACGTAGGAGAAAACTTGGTACTTCTTGACTTTTGGGCCTCTTGGTGCGCTCCATGTAGAAGAGAAAATAGACTAACAGTTAAACCTCTTTATGAGCAATATAAAGAACAAGGGTTTCAAGTATATAGCGTATCTATGGACGACAAAAGATCCGCCTGGATAAATGCTCTAGAACGAGATCAAATGACATGGACCAATGTCTCAGATTTAATGGGTTTAGAATCCCCACTTTACAAGACTTACAAGATAAAAGGTCTTCCTACCACATATCTTATAGACAAAAAAAACTTTACAATTATCTCAAAAAATGTTAGAGGTGATGAACTAGTCAAATTTGTTCAGGATTATTATAACAACAAATGAGGCTTCTTCAAAAATCAAAAAAAACCTCTAACAATCAAATCATCAACGAGCTTGACCTAGAAGCAGTGATGATTACATCTTGACTATCGTGAATAGATGAGTTTGTGTACTTGCATCTCCTCGCCTATCTGTACTTGCAGAAGATAAATGCCAGGCGTCATACCGATCTCTTCTGGATAAAGAGTAAGACTATTCAGTCCTTTTTGTAATGCCCTCGTTTCCTTATGGAAGATCTTACCAGATAGATCTACAATCTGCATATCAGCATAACTTTTTGCAAAAGTCTGAATTTCTATTTGTGCAAAATCTGTCATCGGATTAGGATAGCTCTCTACCGATATGAGATTGCCCGTTGACTCTTCAGCGATCAAGGAAATAGAATTCACTTCGAGTTGATCTGTGATCCATTCGCTCTTGGTATGCGATAGACTAGCAGATAATGATGCCAATGACAAAGCATCGGATAAGTTCAGCGAAAATAAGACATCGCCTGTGTTCACATACGTGTAGTCTACATCATCAGACCAGCTTATGAGCAACTCATCATTGGTATGCGAAAAGAACTCGATATCTAACAAGCCGGATTCGATAGCCACGTCTTCTATCCCAGAAATACTCAATTGTAATCCACTCAGCTCTTCTTCCGCAGTACTTATAAAGTGTACTAGGCCTTCTTCTCTTTCTATTTTTATCGGAACGGTAGATCTACTTAGAGATTTGAGTGCAGAACTGATGGTATTGCTATTATTCACATCTCCGATCTTTATACCCATAAAGTCTAATTCGAGACTTGATGCATCTAAAAATTCGAAGACTACACTCTCTACAAATGGCCAAGGAGATCCCACACTTTCAAATGTCTGACTGGCATCCACAAATCTCCAGCTCTTCTGTCCACCAACGGTAAATGTCTCTTGTAATCCAAGAATCAATCGACGCAGATGCACTAGATCAGCCACGGATACGCGCTGATTATTATCCGCATCTGCGGCTATCACCTGATAAGCTGATTCAAAAGAACGAAGGCCAAGTATATGTCTTTGGATCAGAACTAGATCTGTAGTAGTGATACCATCGATGTGATCGATATCCCTTTCAAAGGTCACATCGTAGCTTGCACCGACCTGCAGATCATCGAAGCTGTACGATCCGTCAGATCCTGTTACTAATACTCGCTCCGTTGTGCCATCATCTAGGGTAACTGTCACTCCAGCTAAACTCTGAAGATTAGTAGTTGTCAAAAATCCTGCGATCTGGACGGTATCACCTTGGTTACCACCACATACTTGATCACTATTATCATTGATCTCAAGTAACAGATCGCAGGAGTCAACATTGCCCGATAAGTCTGCTGCATAGATCTTTATAAACTTATCGCTAGGCGTCTGCGTGACGTCAGCACAAGTAAAGACCAATGAGTCGAGTTGTCGGTCATCTGCAAAACTGAAAATAATATCATTCGGTTGGTCACAATTATCAGTTGCAGTGATATCTACTACATCAGATACCCTCAATATGGAAAATCCGTCAGCATCCAAAACAAGGCTTGGCTGTACTGCCGGACATGAAATACTTGGAGAAACACAGTCCACCACGTCAAATAGGATCGTATCCATACTTGTATTATCGCAGCCATCTGTAACTTGAAAAAACAATGTATAAGAACCAAGATCCAAGGATGTATTGACTGATCTCGTCGCACCCTGAGCCTGCAAGTCTCCTTCACTTGACAGTACTTGGTAGGACCAGACTAAGTCATCTACAGGTGTACATGCATCACCATCCACGGCCGTACCTTCTATACTTATATCAGAACTACATGCCACAGAAGTTATACAAAAAGAGCTATCTATATCCGAGTTATCAAATACGGGTCCTATGCCACTTTCTAGTTTTATAATTTGGTCATGCTCCCAGATACCATCGTTTGTAGCATTTCTTTGGCACCAATCTATAACTGTCCACTGGCGAAGTACTTTTACGCAAGCATTCTCAACATCAAAGAAGAACAAGTCTTCATAGGTAGCA
Organism: uncultured Saprospiraceae bacterium; assembly: GCA_964470035.1. Lineage (GTDB taxonomy): Bacteria > Bacteroidota > Bacteroidia > Chitinophagales > Saprospiraceae > JAJRXG01. The sequence goes on along the minus strand of CAYYBR010000191.1, from coordinate 3,800 downwards.
TCTACCATAGCACAACCTTGTACAAATTGTAAAATAGGCTGGCCCGTAAACTCTGGATCAAGCGATGCATCACATCCCATGATGGTAGTATCCTGAGGCCAAAGCGAATCTACAAGTGTAAATGGTTGATCCTCTTCTACAGTGATCGTCTGTACACAGCTAATTATAAAACCACCTCTATCCTCCACACTCCAAGTGCGCTCCACGATACCTTGATTACACTGGTTACGCTGATCATCGTCTTCGAAGGTGACAGTCACCTCAGAACAATTATCTCTTACCTCTGGGCTACCCATGACGTCCATATCAATGATGTCATCTCCACAGTCGATGGTCACATCATCTGGACACGTGATGATCGGTCGAAACTTATCTTGTACATGTACTTGGACTTGGCAGATATTATAATTACCAGCCAGATCGGTTACTCTAAATTCAACTAATATCGTATCTCCCACTTCCTCACAACAAAATCTTATATCACTAGTATACTCTTCTTCTACAAAACATTCTCCTTCTAATTTTCTAACATCGAAAGATGCTATACCGCAGTTATCTACACTCAAGTCATCAAAAGTCTCGGCGCGCACAAGTGAGACACCATTTCCTCCTACAGAGATGATGGTAAAATCATCACATACTGCGACTGGCGGCTCATTATCAGAGATCGTAAGTTGTAGTGTATCTCTTGAAACATTTCCGCAAGGGTCAGTAAGAACGTACTCTACTTCAAAAGTAGATACTACGTCTACGGTTAGAATCTCATCTATAAACAAACTAGATCCATTATTTCTTCTCACCAGCTGACCAGCTTCGTCATAAGTCTCGTAGATAATCTCTACGATGACTTCGTCGACATTGCAATCTGTAAAGTTAGGAAGTGGAAGATCTATACTAGTTCCTCCACAAATGAACGGATCACTGTCTATCTCAATATCTTCAAGTGGAATTATAATCTCTGGTGCTTCTTCATCTTCGATTCTAATCGTCTGGATCATCTGTCGCACATCGTCAGAACACCAGTCGATGATGACCCAGTTTCGTACGATTCTGATACCGTTACCACAAAGTGGAAACTCTGTATCACTATAGTTCGTCTTTAAGGTCCCACATATCCCTGCATCTATAGAATCCAGGATCGTTGGAAATCCAATGTCTTCTGGCCTTGGATGCCCGCTTGCATCTAGCACTTCAAAATCTTCTAGACAGTTAGCTTGTACAAAGGGTAGTGGGTTGATCATGTCCAATGAAGAGTTGCGTACATAGATCATCTGTACACTTGTATCCTGATTGCCAAAGTTATCTTCGAAAGTCCAAAGCCGGCTGATCACCTGATTAAATCCATCGATCGTACAATCTTCGATCAAATCATCTTCATAACTAGCAAAAGCTACATCACAGATAGTAGCCATAGAAACATCAAATAATCGCGGAGTTGATGTCGGAGAGAAAAGTACCCCATCTCCAAGATCTGGAAAACTCGGCCCACCTCCTATCGTATCATCTGGTACCAGATCTAGCGAACTATAACATCCTACCGTATCTGGGACACAACGATAGTCTTCTATAAATTTATCATCTACTCTGAATTCAGCCCAGCAGCTATTGCCAGTATTGGGATTAGCGATTGTCAAGCTGTATCGGCCAGGTGTAGTAACTGTCACTTCGAAGCCACTGTCTATGATCGTATTGGGATCATCGACACTAACCAAATCTATGATGTAATTGAGATAGCAGTAGTTTTCAGGATTAACCAATATGATATCGGCGGTCAGGTCAACCTCACAAGAAGGTCCCATCGCGATATTGAGATCTTCATGACAGAACAGCACTTCCTCTTCATCCGAGATGGCGTCTTGAACAAAGAAAACATTGAATGGAGTATTACAAACATCAGTACCGTTGATACTTATCCTTTCTATGGTCGCAGGCGATGATTCATAGGGCCCTTCCGGAAATAATTCAATCCCGTCCGTTCCACAGGCTAAATCAGCCAGCCCCAACGTGTCGAGTATGTCTTGTTCGTTGAGAGCACACTGCCCGTTATCGAGCATCATAAAGTCGATGTTCGCAGTGTTACATCCTGACGGAATAACATCGATCACCGCATCAGTAAGGATGGTATATTCTCCGAGCATGATACTTTCTACAAATGACTGGCCATACCCCCATGGCCCCATATCTGAAAAAGAAAATGCATCAACTCCACAGCTATCTAGGTCATATCCCAGTCTAGTCAGTACATCTGATATCGAGACTTCACAAGTAGTTAAGCCTATATCAAAAGTGAGGATGCCCGCAAAGGGACTAGCTGAGGGCTCCAAAGTGATCACGAGGTCCTCATAGAAGACAAATCCATCACAGGTAATCTGGTCGATCACTTGCGGCACACCTATCTCAAATGTAGTGATGCGCTGCGCACCCTCTAATAGGAGGATCCTGGATCTGATCAAAGGATCATCTTCTACTCCAAGTTGATCGAATAACAGATCTAGGGAAGCTTCGCATTCTCCTGCTGCTAGAGGTATGTCTACGATCGTGACTCCGTCGTCATCTATCGATATGCCAGAGATAGCTTCGATATCTACTACATTAGTCGATAGCACCATAGGTGCATATATCGAGTCCGTACTTCTGTCAAAAAGTACTAGCGACCTCGTTTCTGGTACCGCATAGGGACCAGAAGGAATCAACTGCAAATCCTGGCAAGAGTCCAAGCCTAGTTCCTGCAGTACTTCTCTAGTAGTGACATCACAGTCCCCTAGAGCTCTTGTTATCAGTATCGTATCTGGCGGTATGAAGGTATCTAAGGGACATGCCTGTGCCTGTGCGGTATCATGCATGAAGCACACCGCTAATACGTACAATATGGTTGTGCGTATAACAAGCCTAATGGCCGATATATGATCGATCACTAAGTACACGTATTAGACTTTTTAGTCATATGTACCCTCTTAAGACCAAAAGTCATACCATTTTCAGGTAGGTAACATATTATCGACGAACGTCATATCAAATCCAGTACAGAACCCTTAGATTAGCGCAGGATCACTAAAGTCTCTTATGTTCTGGCAAAATTTCATGGTATGGTTACTAGCGAAGGAAACAAAATCCCCAGCTGGTATCAAGGCGAGAGCCATGAACGAATGCCTGAACTGCAAGAATCAGCTAGACCCTGAGATCGCATATTGTCCATTATGCGGTCAAAAAACACACGAGACGAAGCTCACCGTCCTCTCATTGTTGAGTGATTTTTTCGGTAGCCTCTTTAATCTTGATAATGGCATGTATCGCTCCTTAGCGGGCCTCCCGATACCAGGGTTCCTGAGCAAGCAATTCATGTCTGGCAAGAGAAAAAGCTATCTGAATCCTGTGCGATTGTTTCTGATCACCTTGATTTTACATCTCACTATTCTCTCCAATTTGGTGCCATTTGACCTGCTGAATCAGCAATTAGCGACTAATCATGAGCGACTTGGTCAAGAGAAAGCTCTGATGAAGTTTGAGGACTTACAGGATAACAGTGAGATTATTGATCCAGCATGTGAATTAGATACTATTCTGGAGATTGTATTCGAAGATGTAGAAGTCGATTCTGACTCTCTTACATTGGTTTATGACTATACATTTCATTTTCCAGACGTGGTCGATATGCCCACCGACAAATTTATCGAGACATATCAACTCAACACATATTGGGAAAAATTAGGAGCTCAACAGCTCCAAAGAGCTGTTAGAGATCCATCAGGGGCTATCAGATTTGGAGTAGGGAATCTCACATGGAGTGTTCTTTCAACCAT
>CAYYBR010000190.1:0-8443 GCA_964470035.1 uncultured Saprospiraceae bacterium | reverse complement strand
CATCGTCTTGATCTCCACCTGATCCTGGCTCATCTGTTGGCTCATCTTCTGGGCTCAACGTAATCACGTTAGACCATACTCCATCACCGATAGCATCCTGGATACCGTTATCATCGTTATCAGCATCATCGTTAGGATCCAAGCTTGTAGGTCCACTACTTGCTGGGAAATCAGGATTTACATCTGAGATACTCGCATAGTAATCACCTGGGATAAGGCCATCTACAAAGTAGTCACCGTTAGCATCAGTTATATCTTCGCCAACTAGCTCATCGTCACCATTCTCTGCGATGCCATCTGCTCCAGTGTTAAATATCTGAACTGTAAGTCCTTCGATACCTGGCTCATCATCATCTCTGATGCCATCGTTATCGTTATCTACGAATACGTTAGATCCGATGCTTAGAAGTTGTGGCTCTACTGGCTCATCATCAGCATCATCCTCATCGTCAGGATCTTGTCCTGGGTCATTTGGATTATCATCTTCGCTACCGATAAGACCATCATCATCAGTATCTGCGCCATTACCTGGCTCAGAATCTGTATCAAACTGATCCATCTCAGTAACTTCTGCTATGTTATTAAACTCTACTCCGTCACCTGGAGCTTCAACAACAACATCGAATGTCAATGAGACAGTCTGACCTGCAGGAATATCTAATCCACTCCAGATAATCGTACTGCCATCGTTACTTCCGTCATTGCTTATCGCAGATATGTCAGAGAAACCGTTAGGTACTTCATCAGTGACTTGGACGCCCGTCGCATCATTAGGTCCATCATTACTCACCTCAATGGTGAAAGTGATGACATCTCCGATGTTCGGTGTCGCGTCGCTAACTAACTTAATTAAGCTAACATCTACTGAAGGTCTGAACCCAAAGTCAACTGTCATGTTTCCATCATCATCAGAAGCAGCGTCTTGATCTCCACCTGAACCTGGCTCATCTGTAGGCTCTGTACCACCAACTAGTGTGATAACATTAGACCATACACCTTCGCCAATAGCATCTTGGATACCATTGTCATCACTGTCTTCATCATCATTAGGATCAGCTGCAAAGCCTGTACTACTTAGTTGGAAGTTTTCATCTACATCTGGGATCGCTACATAGTAGTCACCAGGTGCTAAACCATCAACAAAGTAGTTACCATTAGCATCTGTAACAGCACTACCTACTTCTTCATCATCAGCATTCTCTGGGATGCCGTCATCACCAGTATTAAATACTACAACAGTAACTCCCTCGATACCATCATCTTCTGGATCTTGGATACCGTTGTCATTATTATCTGCGAATACTGTAGATCCAATGCTCAACTGAGGGATAAATCCAAAGTCAAGAGTCATGTTGCCATTATCATCATCATCTCTATCCTGTGCTCCTCCAGCTCCTGGCTCATCAGTCGGCTCTCCATCACCTGTAAGTGTGATCACATTAGACCATACACCCTCACCAGGTGCGTTCTGGATACCGTTATCATCATTATCTACATCATCATTTGGATCTAATGACGCTCCAGTACTACTTACTGGGAAGTTAGGATCAACTGTAGGAATCGCTACATAGTAATCACCTGGCACTAAGTCTTCGAAGAAGTAACGTCCATTAGCATCTGTAACATCTTCAGCTACAAGCTCATCGTCTCCATTCTCGGCGACACCATCTTCACCTAGATTAAATAGCTGTACAGTTACACCCTCTAGGCGTTCATCCAAATCATCTTGATCGAATATGCCATTATCATCATTGTCAACAAAAACTAGTGATCCTAGGCTTACTAAAGGCGTAAAACCGAAGTCAAGAGTCATGTTACCGTTATCATCACCAAACGCCTCATCTTGATCTCCACCAGAACCAGGTTCATCGGTAGGCTCATCATTTGCGCTAAGCGTAATAACATTAGACCATACACCATCACCTGCTTCGTCCTGGATACCGTTATCATCGCCATCCATGTCATCATTAGGTGTTAGGTTAGTAGGTCCACTACTTCTTGGGAAGTCATCAGCAGGAGTAGCTATCACCGCATAATAATCGCCTGGTGCTAACCATCCAACGAAGTAGTCACCATTAGCATCGGTAACGTCTTCTCCAACTTTCTCATCGTCAGCATTTTCAGCGATACCATCAGCACCGGTGTTAAATACTTCAACAAGAACTCCCTCGATACCTTCATCGTCGGCATCTCTTTGTCCATTGTCATTATTATCTACAAAGACATTAGAACCGATACTTAACTCAGGTATAAAACCAAAGTCGATCGTCATGTCTCCGTTAGAATCTAGATTGTCATCTTGATCTCCTCCTTGAGAAGATTCTGCTCCTCCCGTTGGCTCATCGCCAGCAGAAAGAGTGATAACTGGAGAGCTTACATCGGTACCCAAGCCATCTGGCTGCATACCATTGTCATCTCCATCTTCTTGGTTATCTGCAGTATCAGTTGGATCTGAAGATCTGTGGAACAACTCAAGTGGCTGTCCAGCTTCCATGTTATCTTCAGCAAGGATCTCAACTACATAGTCACCAGGTGCTAACCATCCGAAGAAGTAGTCACCATTAGCGTCTGTAGTGGTAGTACCTATGAGTTCGCCCTCCATCCATAATTCGAGAGTTACTCCTTGGATACCTACATCACCGTCGTCGAGATCTTGGATACCATTATTATTATTATCTACAAATACTGTAGATCCAATACTTAATTCTGGAACAAAACCAAAGTCGATGGTCATGTCTCCATTAGCATCTTTGTTATCATCTTGATCACCACCTTGGTTAGGTTCATTAGTTGGCTCATCGCCAGGAGATAAGGTTATAACAGGTGAAGAAACATCAGAACTGATGCCTCCTTCCTGGATACCATTATCATCTCCATCTTGCTGGTTATCAGCAGTGTCGGTTGGGTCTGAAGATCTATGGAAGTTTTCTAGTGGTTCACCAGCGCCCATGTTACCTTCAGAAAGTATCTCAACAACATAGTCACCAGGAGCAAGACTTCCGAAGAAGTAGTTACCATCAGCATCAGTGGTAGTCGTACCTACTAGGTCGTTACCCATCCAAAGCTCTACAGTTACTCCTGCTATCCCTACATCACCATCATCAAGGTCTTGGATACCATTGTTATTATTATCGACGAATACTGTAGAACCTATGCTCATACATAGCTCGTCATCTAATGTTACTTCAGCACTATCTTCACATCCAGCGCTATCAGTGATAGTCACCGTGTATGTGCCTAGGCCGCTCACTTCGATTATTCTTTCTGCACTTGAGAATCCATCAGGTCCTGACCATGCATATACATAGTCACCTACATCATCACCACAACCTCTAGAGCCAACTGCTTCAAGTATAACAGTCTCACCTTCGCATACATTAGTATCATCGGCTATAATCTCCGCTGCTATATCAGTAGCTATAGTTACGACCTGAGTAGCTGAGACTTCATTATCACAGTCATCAGTAACTGTCCACGTCCGTGTTATAGTAAAGTTACATGACTCACCTTCAGGCTCTATCACTTCCGTAAATGATGTGGTAAATGCACAATTATCGCTAGCTACCACGTCTTCAGATACAGCAGGGATGTCATCGATACAAGTCACTGTTATATCTTCAGGAACATTAGATAGCGTAGGATTTTCGTTATCATCTATAGTAATTAACTGGGTACATGTGAACTCTTCAGTTGTTGTACCTGAAGTTGTACCACAGCATCCGTAGATATTAAATTCATCTATCTCCCAGATATTCTGATCGTCATCTGCTCTGTCCTCGCTTGGGGCATACCCAAGTAATCTAAACTCAAAAGTTGTTTGGCCTTCGTATTCGAAAGCTGGATTTGAAGAAAAATCAAATGACTCTTGACTCCAATCTCTTGTAGTTCGAATATCATCTCGCGTAAAGATGACTTGACCATCTCTAACAACTTGGATACCATAAAGAGAAGGCGGGAAGTTTCTTCCGAAGTTCTCATTAGTCGTAACTGCTCTTTCGAAGAATGAGAACCCTGATAAGATACCTCTATCATTAGATCCAAATCTTACTTGGAAAGAAGTTACATCTCCATCTGAACCTGAGAAAGAGTTACTATCCTGTCCTCCAACACAAGCACCTGCTCTAGCTCCACCAAAGGCGCCTTGAACACATGAACTCTGACCAGCTTTGGTCACATTGGAAACACTAAATCCTCCTGAGCACTGTCCACGATCGACACTTGATGCAGGCACTCCTGATCCAGCTAGAGGGTTTCCTCCGAAATCTCCACACAAGCTTCCTGAAGAAGGTCCTGCGAAATTCCAATGAGCTAAGTTCATCGGAACACAAGGATTAGTATTAGTCTGCATCACAGTGGCTGTGTATGTCCTTCTAACTTGCTGAGGGCAAGTCTCTCGAATCACCTCATCAATAAAGTTAATCTGTACATCAGCATCACAATCAAAAGATGCTGTACCTGTGACCGAAGGATCACTCAAGTCATCATCACAGCTGATAGTTACATCAGGTGGACAGATGATATCACTCACATCACAACTTACTATAGAGAAGTTAATCGTAATCTCATCACATACTTCCCCGCCACAATTATCAACTTGAAATAGTTGAACAGACACACTATGATTTCCTATTCCTAGATTTAGATTGTTATTTTCTTGTTCAGCACCACCAGGGAATGTTAATGGCTCGTAACTTTCACAAACCTCTTCGCCATCCACTGTTATGCGTACTGATCCATCATTATCTCTGACTTCCGCTACTATATAATAAGCGTCTGGAAGGTCTATCTCATTTATTACAGCTCCATTAGTCAACATTGGAAGAGTTGCTGCAGGCTCATCAGTTGCTTGGTCGAATATTTTAAGACCAGTTATCTCACCTTGACAAACTGGAGAGCATGATCCACCTGTTATAGTGAAATCTCCACAATCAGTGTTGATGGCGCCACTCAATCCAAACCAGGCTCTAAAATTGTACTGATCTGGAGTACTGTTTTCACCAGCTCCAAAACCTACTTGAACACCTATATTAGGTGCATTTCCAGCTGGTCTTCTAGACATTTGTGCCTGCTGTCCTTCATTACAAGACCCTATACCATTCCAAAAACTTCTTGAATCGTCTATATAATGATACATCCAAGTCTCATGTAAGCCATGAGGATCACTGTTTTGGTAGAAGGTTCTTCCCATGCCAGACCAAGTCTCCCAGTCGTAGCCACGAGTTAGGTACATGCATACCTCCCAGACTTCACAAGGATTATCTCTACTTACGATAGTAGATGTAAATCTGATCGATCCATCAGAACAAGTCTCTGCTCTTGGAGTTCCTTGGCTATCAAATCCTGTAGAACCTAATGACCAATCACAGCTACCATTGCTATTCACATCTCCGAAGCCGAAAAAAGCTCTGTCGAAGTTACAACTACTGACTACTGGACATGTCTCACACACTTGTGGTGTGAAAGGCTGACAGTTTTCAGAGGCAACAACTATAGTTCCTACTCCAAAAGAATCGCCATTATTAGGTTGAGAGCAAACTCTGACTCTCACTCTGTCCGCACTAGCAGAAACATTGTTAAGATCTAATACAAAGAAAGAAGCTTCAGCTCCTCTATTCTGCTCAGTATAATTACGACCTATAGTTCTAACTACATTATTGCCATCCAAGGCATCCGCTTCTATACGAACTGGTCTGCCATCATTTGACTTTTCATGGACAGGCACTCTAATCTCAAAGTTTCTATTAGCGCCGCCTTGACCGACATCTACGGTCACAGTCTCACAACCATTTTCATGAAACTCTAAGTCATACGAGATTGAGGTAGCGGATGAACCGTTACTTTCTCGTTCGACATATAAAGCCATGCTGGTTGCACTAGAGCAACCGTTTAGGTCACTAATACAAACTTGATTGAACGAACCTGTAAAAGATGTTCGATAAATGTACTCGGGAATGTTCCCTTGCGATTGTACTGCGGGGATGCCTTCTGCAGTCCGCGTCTGTCCACCTGCTGTTATCCTTATAGAGGATGGCAGGTTGCCACTACAATCGTCATTTTCGATCCACACTTCTACCATGGCTCCAACCATGTTTGATGTGTTACTCACGCTGACACAATTACTACTTGCATTAAGCAGACCTTGTATCTCGACGTCAATAATCCTGTCCTCTCCACACAAAAACTGCTGCTGCACTTCTTGCGCTGTGAGATTGAGACCACTGAACACCATGGTGAGAAAAACCAATGCAGAAAAGAGAGCACTAGCAGCGCCTCTTAGTTTCTTTCCTTGGTTTAATAATAAAGTAGAATTACTATCCATGATAAATTAATTTCAAAAAACTAGCTCGAATTGATCCTAGAGTTAAATAAAAAAGGTTTGTTGAAGTGTGCCCTGAAGATTTCAAGGCTATAAAAGAGTTATAAATATTTCTTGAACTATAGGGAGGGACAATAGACGAACATAGAGCGCTCGTGCACACTATGTGTTCATTACAGGTTATCGTATGTAAACTCATCTCTATTGTTAAAAAACCTATTTAGGTTGATCGCGATTTTTTAACAATTGGTTTCCTTGGGGTGGAATGAGGGGTTTAATCTCCTAAATAAGACATCTTAATTTTAGAATGACACCGAATTTCTCAAACTGAATTGTATGATAAGTGACAGTTCAGTTCAAATTCTTAAATCATCTATTCAATAGAAATATCGAGGAGATTAATTGGTTTTTTTATTGATTTGACAGCTAGTTAGCAGACAAAACCATGTCGCATGAGAAAAACAGGTAGTGATAATCTCTTATCTCTAGGATAGAAAGATATACAAGCACCTTAAGAGGTACATCACTCCTAATGCATATGCAATTATATCAATCCAGCTAATAGATCCTGCTAATGTTTTTACATTAGAATTTGATGTATCATTTGTGGATTGGGGTAACATGATTTTTCGCTTACTCTAATACTAAGACAACTTAACAAGTAGAAACCACTATGCTTTTAGATGAATACTATGTCTAGTATCTTACTTGTAAAAATCTAGGACATCTTCTAATTTCCACCTCCTCTCCACATGATGTGTGGATTCATGGTTGCTACACCACAGCCTGCATCTGACATCTCAAAAGCTCCACTAAACTCTGAAGTGTTACCACCACTATCTGTTGCTGTAGCGGTAATGCGTGACCCTGAGATTATGGATAGGCCGGAGACGTCAAATACAAATTCAAAGGTGTTTTGATTCCTATTGAAGATATTGCCAGTACCATCATTATTGTATATTCCAAATGCCGGACTGAGATCAGTAGGCCCGCCCTCAGTAGCTGACCCAATATAAGTTAACCCTTCACCAAATGATGTGGTATAAGCAGCTGGAAGAGGCATAGGGTTCTCTTCTCCATCAGCTATAAAGAACTCTAAGGTGGTTCCACTAGGTGCAAACCCACGAACAGTTAGGGTTGAGTCGGCTGCAAAAGACACCCGAGTAAAAACTGGAAAATTGAGTAAACTATTAGATCCAAAATCTGGATCACCATTATCATTACTACTTACTCCATCACCATGTAAATCTATACCAAGTCCTCCATTAAATCCTATCGAGTTACGGCTGATTCGATTTCTCTGTGCGTTATTAGCTGCAAGCACTATACCTGAGTCAGTGTTATGCCGGATTCTATTGCCGACGATAAGTGGGTCGGATTCGATCATCGATGGATCATAACCTATTATATTATCATTAGAATTAGAAGCTAAGAATACTCCATGATTACCATTGCCAAGAGGCAGCACTCCATTTGTGGTGACGCCTATGTAGTTACCAGAAATCGTATTATCACTTGTGTTATTATCCAAGGTTATTCCATTGTTAGCATTTCCAGATATTATGTTTCTTTCTAATTCGTCCATGACTCCATCTCCATTGGTGCCAATGCGAGTAGCTTGAAATGATCTTATTTCAATGCCGTTATTGAGATTTGGAATCGCTAGAAAGCCAGATGCATCAGTACCTATTAAGTTACCTGCTAGATAATTATTGAAACCTGTACCTCCAGGTATCGATCTGTATCCTGAGAGATTACCTGAGATTACATTTCCTTCGATATCGTCCTGGCTGCCATCTCCATCTGTACCAATCTGTGTATTACTTGTACTATTTTGGATATGTATGCCAAAGCTAAGATTGCCGATGGCACCTAGACCACTTCGGTTAGTGCCTATATAATTACCTGCGATCACCACATCGTCAGCATCTGTAAGTCGTATGCCGTCATTGTTATTTCCAGATATGATATTTCTGAAGTTTGAAAATCCTGAGGCTATTTGATTATCATCGACTCCGATGTAATTCACTCCTGTGGATTGAGTGATCAAGATGCCATTCGTATTATTAGGGATAGCTGCATCTCCTGTTTTATCTACTCCTATATAGTTACCCCCTACCCTTATAG
>CAYYBR010000189.1:0-8489 GCA_964470035.1 uncultured Saprospiraceae bacterium | reverse complement strand
CTTTGATGAGAACCTCCTCATCTTCATAACCTCTATCGATACCATATCCTTTACAATTCCTAAATGAATAATTACCATAGGTGGTTTGGCATTCTTTAAAAACAAATACATCTAGATTGGCGAAGAGACCTTCAATCTTTACGATAAGATCCTTAGCAAATAAGCCGGCATCTACCTCATAGATATGATCATAACCGGTATATCCATAATTCTTGAAACTAGTACAGCTACTATAATCATAATGCCTCTCTTCTACCTGATTAACATGAGGGGCCGCTACCCATCTACTTTCTCCGCAAGAAATCGAGGAAGCATATAAACAAAGATCTATTTGCCTTTCTATACACGTGGTCCTTATAGCATACGACGAGGATTTCCAAGGGTCCTTTCCATCTACTACTATATAGTAGATACCACGAGCTTCTTTGATGACTACTTTTTCAGATTGAGAGCCACTAGATACGCTGTATCCTGCACAATGATCCAACCTCAAATCACCATAGAGATCACCACAAGACCTAAAGACAAGTAAGTCCAAATCACCATGGAGATTACTAAGTTCTATCTCCAAATCCTGACTCTTTCCATGTCCAACGTCTATACGGTATAAGTGATCCCGACCTGTATATGACTGACTATTATAGAAGCAAGAAGAAAGATCATAGTTACTTGAATTGATATAGTCATGATCGGCTGTGGGTACCCATATAGATGAACCACAATAGAGTGTCCTTGCTGTAAAACAATCGACTGGATCAGCTTTGTCTTCGCAACTCACAAAAATTCTAAACCCTGAGGTTTCATAATCTGCGAATCCATCTATAATGAGATAGTATTCTCCTACAGCATCCTCGATTTCGAGTCTCTCACTAGAAGTGCCACTTTCATAGCTTATCCCAACACACTCACTAAATTCAACCGAAGTTCCATTGCGACATCTCCTAAACAGAAAGATATCCAGATCAGCGCTCATCTGTGTTACAAGGATCGTCATCTTTTTGAGTGGTTTGTCTCCAGCATCTATACGAAAGAGATGATCATTGCCTCTATAATTATTATAAAATCTACCACAATCATTGAAGTCATAGTTATAAGAAGAATAGGAACTTTCAACCGGTGCAGGCACCCAGCGATCTGTGCCACAAGTCAACGTACTCGCAGTCACACAATCCAGTAGAAATGGTGCGTAATAATTACAATCAACAGTTATCTTAAAGCCACTGTTATTATATCCATGAGGACCATCTACAACTATGTAGATCACCCCACTGACTCCTCCTATAATGACTTCTTCGGTAGTGTTGGATCTGGTTGCACCTACTCCCAGACACCCGCTATATATAGAAGACCCGCTGGCATCCCCACAACTTCTGAAAACCAGTATATCCATGTCGGTAGTATGGTTTTCAAGAGTAATGCGAATATCTCTAGAACTAGGTCCTACATTAATTTGATATCTATAGTCATTCCCATCGTATAAAGCACCAGGGTTTGTACAACCTTGAAAGTTATAATTAGTAACGATGAGGTCATCCGCAAATGCCGGAGCTTGCCAGTACGGCACACCGCAAGTCAACTCAATGGAAGTCGAGCATGATGAGAATGTTTCAGCACTAAGATCAGCTGTGAGAAGCATAGATCCTGAGAATTGCAATATGCAGACAATGAATGCATTACGCAACAAGAGAGGGTATTTAGATAAATATTGATACATGTCAGAAAGGTAGTAAACATATATCGATTTAACTCTATGATATCAACAATATCAAAGAGACTTCAACTGATTGTTTACATGATGTTATTGATTCTTCCGCTTTCGCAAATGTATCTTCAAATATCTGAGGTTCGTCGAACTATAGATGGTATTAGTCCCAATACACATACCATCCAACAGAAAAACTTAACATCGCTGTAACACTTCTCACAAGACCTCCGTCTTTTGAGCATAGGATCTTCCTATACTGCTAACATGAAAAAATATATAACATGAAATATGCTATCACCTTCCTTTCACTATTCATCATCAATCTTGCGTCTGGACAAAACTTTATAGATCTTCATTTTGATTCGTATCAGGATCGAGATGATGCTACCATCGTACATGTAGCTCCTAAGTCATTTGACATCGCATCCTATCTCATCTCAGAAAACACGGAGGAATCTGCAAAAGCTAAAGAATTAGTGGGTTCAATAACCTCCTTAGATCTCATAGCTGTCGAAGAATCAACTGATGCACTTGCGGAGTACAAAAGAGGATACAGCATCCTCGAAAACAAATTCGAATCTCTAATTGATATAAGAGATAAGGCTAATCGAGGTGGACTCTTTATAGATCAAGAAGACGATATTATATATGAGATAGTCGGTATCGGGGCTTTTGACGGTAGCTTTGTAGTCGTATCAATTACTGGTGAGATGAGGCTTGAGATGATCTCTTCTATCATCAATGAGATACAAGAAAAAGGAAACTTTGAGCAACTAGCTCCTTTCAAAGAATATGATGCTACGGCTTTTCAAATCTATCCTAATCCAGCTGCATCAAATACACAGATCAATGTAGACATACCTGAAAGTATGATCGGCGGAGATGTCATCTTGTATGACTATACAGGAAAACAAGTGCATAGCTCACTTGGTATAACAAACAGTCCTCATATCATCTCAACAGAAGGACTAACGCCTGGCACATTCGTAGTTAGTGTTGAGCGTGATGAAGTTCGACTAAAGAAACAAGTTGTTGTTGTGAAGTAGTGCAATCGTCATCATCCAGAAAAAGGGAGCCTCATGTTTATAGCATGAGGCTTTTTTTATGCGATGTAAAGCTTAACAACAGCCGCAAGTACACCCCCGATTATAGGGCCTACGACTGGTATCCAAGAGTATGCCCATCCTCCAGCATTTTGATTTGTTATAGGAAGTAAAGCGTGCATAATTCTTGGTCCAAGGTCACGGGCAGGGTTTATCGCATACCCAGTAGTTCCACCAAGTGAGACACCGATACCAAGTACCACTAATGCTATAGGTAAAGCATCGATAGAGCCGAGAGATGCTGATTCGCCTGCTACAACAGGACTCATAAGGTGAAAGGCACCGTATACTAGGACAAAAGTCCCTATCACCTCACTTAAGAGATTATGGAAGGTTGAAGCTATAGCTGGGGCATTGCAGAAAGTCGCCTGGATCCCATCTGGATCAGTGCTAGCTTTATAGTGTGGATAGTACATAAGATAAACCAGTGTGGTACCTGTCATGGCACCTAACATCTGTACTGCTATAAATCCTGGGACTAATGACCATGTAAAATCACCCGCTCCAGTTATGGCCGCTCCTATACTAACAGCAGGGTTTAAGTGACCAGGTCCGCCAATAGAAGTGCATACAAAGACACCTACAAAAACAGCTATGGCCCACCCAAAAGCGATGACTATGAGGTCACTACCATTGCCCTTGGTCTTATCCAGTACTACATTCGCTACTACTCCATTTCCCAGAAGTATGAGAATCATTGTTCCTATAAATTCTGCCAGATAGACGGTCATATCTTTTGATGTTAGGTGACTTACTTTGACTTAAGTGGTCTAATGTAGTACATTCACTTATTATAATTTACTAATATGAAAAATCATCTTTTTTTAAGCCTTACGATTCTTGGATTATTGCTGGGTTCTTGTTCGACACTTCAAAATATAGCAAGTGCTCCATCAAATATCGAAACGCTGTTAGCTGTAAAAGAGGTTTTAAATAGTAGTGCATTCAGATCTCTAGAAACGCTAGGACGAGCAAGTGATAATGGACTTATCGGTTTGCTACCTGATGAAGCGCAACCTGTCATAGCCACCCTTAAGACTCTTGGCCTTGGAGACGATATAGAAAAACTGAATAAAAAAGTAGAAGTAGCTTCTGAAGCTGTACTCATAGAAGGCAAAGGACTTATGTCAGATGCGATATCAGAATTCAAGGCAGAAGATGCAGCTTCGATCATATTAGGTGGAGAAAATGCAGCAACTATAGCACTGAAAAATGCCATGTATGGTGCTGTCAAAAAGAGATACAGTGCTAACCTTGACAATAAATTAGCCAATGTAGATGAAGTCAAACATTGGGACACCGCTGTATCTACATATAACCTTTTTGCTAAAAACAAGATCAAAGGAAGTCTATCAGACTTTATCGCAGAGCGCGCCGTAGATGCAGTCTTCATTGGCATGGGCAAAGAGGAAGCTGTTATACGACAAGATCCTGCATCTCTTGGTAAAGATGTGGTTACTCGAGTATTCGACTATTACAAAAACAATAATTAGAAGAATTGGCAGAAGTAAAAGATTACTTTCAGAACTACATGCCTGGCAATGTCTGCTTTGGATGTGGTAAAGACAATCATGGCGGACTACAAATCAAAAGTTATTGGGATGGGGATGAAGCCATCTGCCAGTGGCAAGCACAACCTCATCACCATGGATGGCCGGGACTTATGAATGGAGGAATCATCGCCTCATTGATAGACTGTCATTGTATGTGTACTGCGATGGCTCATGCGTACAGGTTAGAAGGTCGATCTCTAGATAGTACTCCCCACTATAAATACGCCACTGGGACCATCACCATTAAGTATCAAAAACCGACTTCTAACGATCTACCTATCCTGCTCAAAGCAAGGGTCACTGAAGTAAAAGGAAAGAAAACCACATTGACTTGCGAGGCATACTCAGATGGTGAACCAACTGTAACCGCAGAGGTAATTGCTATACGTGTATATGATAGCTCTACTGAAGGCAATGGTATCTTTACCGCATAAGGCACTGAATAATTCTTGTGAATCGTCGATTAAATCAAGGTGCTGATCTGAATTACACTGGATCTTATCCCAAGCTGAATTAGTTTCACTTATTATTAATTTAATCGTATTCAATGGACAAGCTCGAATCCTTATTAGCTCAATGCGACAAATCACTTACTGAGATACTACAACGCAAAAAGTATGATAAGCAACTGCTTCAGTCTATTATCAAGCACCTTGGCCCTTCTGTTTATAAGAAGGACACACTTAAAGTAGCATGCTCTAAGCCATCAGAACTCAAAAGAATCAAAACCAACTTTCTTATAAAAAAGTTAGGATTGAAAGATGGCCCTGAACTTGACCAAGCTATCAAAGATGTGTGTGCAGAGATGGGTTCTTCTAATCGTAATAAGTTCAGGCCGGTTTTTTACTTACTACTAGTTGAAAAGTTTGACAAGCAGTCTTTATTCTTATCAGCCTCTACTAAGACTGATAGTGCTAAATCAAAAAGTAAAAAGAAGAAAAAAGCCAAGCAAAAGGAGGCAAAAGAAAAAAAGACGATACACATCCCTATTACTGATGATATCATCAGGAGACATGCCCTTTATGCAGCTGGTGCAGGGCTAGTCCCTATACCTCTTGTAGATCTAGCTTCTATCTCGGTTGTACAGTATCGTATGATAAAAGAGATTGCCAAGAAGTATAAGATTGAGTTTTCTGAAGAGAAGACTAAGTCCATCCTGGCTGGATTAATGGGTGGCATCACTTCTTTTGAAGCAGGCCTGTTGACAAGAATCTTGTTTAAAGGCATTCCTATTATTGGACCAGTAATCGGTGGTACAGCTGTATCCGGTTTTGCTTATATCACGACAAAATTAGTAGGTGAGATTTTTGATGAGCACTTTGCTTCAGGCGGCGACCTAGCAGTCGAAGAAGTAACGATCAGCAAGATGAGAGAGAAACTCAGTTTTGATTATAGTGAATGGAAAAAATCTATGACGTAAGAAACTCTTGAAAAGTAGATTAACAAAAATGGGGCTGCATTAAAACGCAGCCCTTTTATATTCGAGCCTAATCATGCAGAGTAATAAAGTCGGGCTCGCAGAAAAATAACTCAAACACCCTACAACAATTTGTTTATCAAACATATTATAACTATGTTTAATATATAGTTGGTAAACTTACTATGCAAGAACCCCAGTATAGCCTACCCCAATTCATAACAAGACCAAGTACACGTACGGTACTCCTTCTTTCTCTTATCGGGGTGATCACATTGATGTCTGGTATACTTGGCAATCCTTACATCCTCCTATCACTGGGTTTTCTTTTGCTCCTATTCCCTCTTTCAATCATCGCAAGGAAGACTTCTCTCGAAGAATATCTAGCTCGCATACCAGTCACTGCTAAGACTGCCTTAACAGGCTCCACATGTGCTCTTCTTATCTCGTTTTTTATGTGGAGCATACGAACTATAATCCATGTCGAGCTGCTCTCTCTTGTAGATCTACTTAAGATAGACTTCCGAGCTATCTTAGTTTTAACTACACTTATTATCTCGGTACAAGGACTACACCTCTTGCTGTATTATCTGCATAAGAAGGTGGTAGCACACGCAGATAACAACACAAAATTTATCTTCTACTTTACCAGCTTAATTACCATCCTTGGTCTGACTGGTCTGGATCCAAGAGTGATGTTGATCTATGCTACAGCATATGTGATATACTCACTACTCCTCGATTTATTCATCGAGGCAAAAAGAGCCAACCTCATTTGGCTCATACTTTGGACGATCATCATAGGATCATTTCTAACTATAGCCATAGTGGATGGCACTAATAGTTTCATTATAAAGACGGTACCTGTATTAGAAGTCTTTACTACTTTCTCATTGATATTCATACTAAGTGCTCTTCTTTACAGCCTTTATGGGATCATCAATAGAAGAGATCAGATATTACCTCAGGAGTGGTCCTTTAATTATGGAAGTACCCTTCATCTGCGCAATCGCATACAGCTTTCCATCTTACTGACTCTCGTTTTCAGTTTTATCGCTATAGGTGTCATCTCCATCTGGCACTATCATATAAGTGATCCAGAGGCCTCTATAGATCTTCATACGAAGTTTATACAAGCGCTACTCAATGCATATGTCTTTCTATTTCTCATCGGCTTTTCTATATCCTTCAGCCTCTCACAATATATACGTAACCCTCTTATAGAACTAGGTAAAACTATAGGAGAAGTAAAACTTACTCAAGGAAATAAAAAAATCAAATGGTCAAGTAACGATGAAATCGGTGGCTTGATTAATGAATATAATAAGATGATCGATAAGCTAGAAGTGAACGCTTCTATGCTCGCCCATGTAGAAAGAGATAATGCATGGCGAGAGATGGCAAAACAAGTCGCTCATGAGATTAAGAATCCGCTGACTCCGATGAAGCTCAGTCTCCAACATCTACAGCGGTCTATACAGAGTCGTCCTGAAGAAGCGATTTCCCTTACTCAACGTATGTGCGAGACGCTTATGAATCAAGTCATAAACCTTCAGCAGATCGCTGATGAGTTCTCTAATTTTGGTTCTCTTCCACAATCAGAAAATAAACGTATCCTCCTCAATGATGTCGTAGAACAAATACATGATCTCTTCCGTAACCGTGAGGATATGGATATACACCTCATAGAGCCAATAGATGATATAGGTGTCTATGCAGATAAAAATCAGCTCATCAGGGTCCTCAATAATATTGTGAAGAACAGCATCCAAGCCATACCAGAAAACAAAAAAGGCTATATCGAGCTAAAGCTTTGGAAGCAAGACAACAAAGCCATCATCAGTGTACGCGATAATGGCATTGGGATCTCAGAGGATCAAAAAGAAAAAATATTCAAGCCAAGCTTTACCACCAAATCAAGTGGCTCGGGATTAGGTCTTGCCATCGCGGCTAATATGATCGATAGCATGGGTGGCACGATCCACTTCAAGTCTATCCCAGATGTCGGCACTGAGTTCTTCATCGAGTTGCCGATGATTAGGTCTTCCTACTACAAGGATAAGGAGAAGGTTATGCTCCACTAGTACCGACACTTCCTGGGTAAATTTATTGTTCTTCTCTTATCTTCTTACACACTAATACAACTACATTTGAAGTATGAGTGATGCCGTTTTTTATGTCCTAGTTACTTTGGCTGCCTATGCAGGCATGGAGTTGACAGCTTGGGCGGCACATAGATATCTGATGCATGGCCCTCTATGGAGTTGGCACGAGGATCATCATAAACCCAAATATGAAAAGACGGGATTTTGGGAAAAGAACGATAGGTTCTTTGTGGTATTTGCCATACCTAGTATGATCTCGTACATCATCGGCAGCCTTTATCTGGATTATAGATGGTTACTTTTTGTCGGTATTGGCATATCTCTCTATGGCTTGACATATTTTTTGATACACGATGTATATATACATCAGAGATTTAAGTGGTTCAAACACCTCGATAATCGATATAGTCGGGCGATCCTGAAAGCTCACGGTCATCATCACTCGCTGACCACAAAAGAAAACTGCGAATCTTTTGGTCTTCTCGTTGTCGAGCCTCGCTTTTTTAAAAAGGTGACAGACCAAAGAAAATGAAGTAACAGGATATCCACTACAGCCTCGTAGTCAATCCGCTAATTATACCATTCTCAAGATTAGAGCTTTAAGTC
>CAYYBR010000188.1:0-8495 GCA_964470035.1 uncultured Saprospiraceae bacterium | reverse complement strand
GTTTAACCCATATTGTGCAGGCCTGAAAGAGTGATTCGTAAATTTAGCATTACGGTTATAGCTAGAGTTTACTCCTGTTCCTGGCGGCAGTCCCGTGTGGATAACAATTAATTTTTTGGAAAAATCAGTTCCATTTGCGTAGGCAGTTCCATGAGAGTTAAGCATAATATTGAGTATTGGTAAATTAACAGCTAAGCGGCCAAAGCCTCTTAATAATTTCCTTCTATTAATTATATCTTCTAATATACTGATCATCTTTGATAAGCTATGAACGGAAGTACTATCTTAGTTCACTATGGAGCAATTGCTAGCTGACCAAGGATTTCAAAAGAAGCTCATGGAGATATCAGAGAAGCTGAATATCTCTCTTGACGATGCGCGTGATGATGCAGAGCGATACCTGAAAGAGTTGTATACCAGTCAGTCACCGATGATGGATGCCATAACTGTGGAAGGCGCACAGTTTATACTAGGCCGAGCATACAACAAGACGATAGATGTCAATCCGGATGAGATGAAGGCTCTGTCCAAATTGATGAGAAGAAATTCTGTTGCATTTGTCATGACGCATAAGACCTATATAGATATGATGGTCTTAGGTGTCGTACTAGCCAGACATGGCCTACCTGTACCACACATCTTCGCTGGTATCAACATGGCATTTATGGGAGTAGGTGATATCGGAAGAAAATCAGGAGTGATTTTTATAAGGAGATCCTTTAAGGAGAACCTCATATATAAAGCATGTCTTAGACACTTCGTTGCCTCGAGAGTAAAAGAAAGAGCACACTTTATGTGGGCCATAGAAGGTACAAGATCGAGGACGGGTAAGTTGGTCTGGCCCAAGATGGGTATCCTGAAGTATATAGTAGAAGCTGAGAAGGAGTCGAAAGAAGAGGTCAAGTACGTGCCTGTGTCTGTGGTATATGACCTCATCCCAGATGTAGATGACATGACTCAGGAAGGAAGAGGAAAAGAAAAGAAGCCTGAAAACCTACTGTGGTTTTTGAACTATATAAGGAAGATGGGCGATAACTATGGAAAGATATCCATCCGCTTCGGCGAGCCTGTCTGTATGAAGAGCGAAATCATGTCTGAGATTCCAGACGATGATGATTTGGATCCTACTGTCAACTATAGACTACCACAATTTGCCTTTGAACTAATACATGGTATCAATGAGGTGACACCTGTGACAACAGCTTCGTTGATATGTACCTCTCTGCTTAGTAAGTTTGCTCTTACCAAGACAGCTCTTGAGCGTGATGTGATCGCTCTGATGCACCTGATAGAAAATCAAAAACCTGATGTCTTGGTGGATAGGGGAAAGCAAATAGGAGCCTCCGTCCAAGAAGCGATCAATCTACTTAAGAATGTACAACTCATCCAGCAACTGGGTGAAGGTGTGAAGGCCAAGTATGCCATAGTAACTAGAAACTTTTTGTCAGCCAAGTACTATGCTAATATGGCTGCCCACCACCTATACCGTGGGGCATTCATTGAGTTGGCCTTGAGTCAGGTGATTGATATACCTAAGGAGAAACGAAGGACTAAGTTCTGGGAGGAAATCATGAGTATACGTGACCTCTTCAAGTTTGAATTTTTCTATTCGCGAAAAGACTTATTCAGTGATGAGATCGAACATGATCTAAATTACCTTGATCCAAAATGGCAACAGAAATTAGAGGGTTCTAAGACAGAGCTCAAGAAGCTTCTATCTAATCAGGGTATACTTCTATCTCAAGCGGTCTTATCCATCTACCTAGAGGCTTATCAGGTAGTTGCACGTGCTCTTTTGTCTATAGATAAGGATGTAGATATAAACGAACAAAATCTTCTCCATGCTTGCATGTTCCTAGGTGACGAGTTACACTGGAGAGGCCGAATCCATAGGATAGAGTCTGTCTCAAAACCTCTGATCATCAATGGTATTAGGTTAGTTAAGAATATGGGACTCTTCCCAACTCCCGATGATGATAAGCGTGAGGAAATCTTAGAATTCATAGAAAGATTAAAGTCACTTTCTAATCATACTGATAGATTACAAGATATCCTGCTTGTTCAAGACACGGGAGCCAAGATCATACCTATAGACCAAAAGCTAGTCCCTGGATCTCGGACAGGAGGTATGACCTCTATGGTTGTCGATGGCGAGTCGGGTCCACACATAGGTGCCTTTTTTGACCTTGATCGCACCTTGATAAAAGGGTTTTCTGCTAAGCAGTTTTTCCAATCCAGATTACTTAGTGGGAAAATGTCTACAAGAGAAGTAGTCGCTCAGTTCAGTGGAGTGATGGTATATGCCATAGGTAATAAGAACTTTGCTGGACTTGCCGCTATCAGTGCTAAGGGAGTAAAAGGAACAAAAGAACAAGTCTTTATCGAAGTAGGCGAAGAGGTCTATTATAAGTATTTGGCCAATGAGATTTATCCCGAATCAAGAGCTCTAGTAGATGCACACCTTGCTAAAGGTCATACAGTAGCAATTATATCCGCAGCAACTCCTTATCAAGTTAATCCTATCGCAAGAGACCTCGGTGTTGAGCATGTGATGTGCACGAGGATGGAAGTTAAAAATGGCGTCTTTACAGGTGATATAGTAGAGCCAGCTTGTTGGGGAGAAGGAAAAGCAACTGCTGCCAAGGAGTTAGCACATCGTCATAATCTTGATCTCAGCAAGAGTTACTTCTATACGGATAGTGCAGAAGACCTACCACTACTAGATATAGTAGGATACCCTCGCCCGGTAAATCCTGACAATGAACTGTCAGCGTTGGCTTACCAGTATGACTGGCCTGTATATAGATTCAATGATGAAAAGAGGCCGATGGTCTCTAATGTTGCTAGGACATTGATGGCCTTTGGAAGCATCATCCCAGCAGCTGCTATTGGGGCCTTCTCCGGACTCTCATCTGCTTCATGGAGAGATGGAGTAAACTCTATGATAGGTACTCTCGGAGATGTTGGCACGAGGATAGCAGGTATGAATGTAGTCGTAAGAGGCGAGGAGCATATCTGGACACAACGACCTGCGGTTTTCCTTTTTAACCATCAGAGCAATTCTGATTTTCTGATTATGGCAAAACTTCTGAAGAAAGATGTCGTAGCTATCGCTAAAAAAGAACTAGAGATGAGCCCTATAGGGCCATTTTTCAAGGCAGCAGGTGTCATATTTATAGACAGAAAGAATAAGGACAAAGCCATAAAAGCTATGCAACCTGCTGTAGATGCTCTAAAGAGTGGGACCTCTATTGCCATAGCTCCTGAGGGTACTAGGAGTTATGATTATACACTAGGACCATTTAAAAAGGGAGGGTTTCATCTAGCTATGCAAGCTGAGGTGCCTATCGTTCCTGTGGTTATAAAAAATGCACATGATATCATGGCCAGAGGTGCCGCATATCTTCAACCAGGGCAGGTCGAGGTAGTGGTATTACCACCTGTTTCGACTTCTAATTGGACAAAGGCCAATCTTTCTAACAAGATGAACGATATAAGGCGGATGTATCTCGATGAGCTAGGACAAGAAGATGTACATAATACCAATGGCCTTTTAGGCGTAGCCAAAGATTAACGTGGAAGAGAATCTAAAAAAAAGGGTTGCCACAGTTCATGGCAACCCTTTTTTAAAAGAGATTTTTCTTTCAACTCTTATCTTAACCCTCTTCAGAAGCTGGTCTAGGAAATTGAGTATGTACGGTATCGCCTTCACGGTCTAGTGGGATCTCATCAAGTCTATTAAATCTTCTAAGATCTATCCATCTATGTCCTTCTCCAAATAAAGAATATCTTCTTTCTTGAAGGACCTGATCGATAAGGGCATTAGCATCAGTAGCACCACTGTAATCAGGAAGGCCTGCTGCGTTTCTAATGATATTGATGGCTCTGACAGCCTCAGCATTATTTGATCCTATCTGTGATTCTGCATAGATTAGGATAAGCTCTTCATTTCTAATCATGCTAGCTGGGCTAGAGTTAGAAGGGTATATAGAAACCATATACGGGCTACTTAGACCA
This sequence comes from uncultured Saprospiraceae bacterium, assembly GCA_964470035.1. GTDB lineage: Bacteria > Bacteroidota > Bacteroidia > Chitinophagales > Saprospiraceae > JAJRXG01. Next base: position 4,478 of record CAYYBR010000188.1, on the reverse strand, counting down.
TCTAAGGTGATAGTCATACCCACATCTGTTACTTTGTTTAATCTTCCATCCCCTTCTTCAGCATCTTGTACCCACGTCATATGCGCCAAGTAATTATCAACACCAGGCACATAGAATAATGGATTAGGGAGGTCATTACCAGTTGCACCTCCAAATTGATAGTATGCACCTATATCGAGATTTCCACCCAGATCCATAAATGATGAGTTGAGGGCAGTTAGCGCTCCGCTAGGATTGCCGAGATACAGTTGTACTCTAGCAGCTACAGCACGATTAAATTGTGCTAAAGCCTCTGTGTCGGACCCTGGAATAGTAGAGAACCCTGCTAAATTAAAAATCAGGTCTTCTTGAGCACCACTTAACTGACCAAAGCCTTCATCAAGGATGTTAGCTATAGCAGCAAGTGATTCGCTAAATCCTGATGTGAAAGGTCCAAGATTATTCACGTCAGCGACGTCTATTCTTATTCCATTTTCAAATTGTCTAGTAGCTTCTAGTAGCAACTCGTAGCCTATGATCGTATTTGCAAATCCTATTAAAGCATCTGACTGAGTAGGAGTCAGTGAAGCAGCAGTATTCTCTACGGCTTCTATAAGTAGATTGGCATTTCTAACTGAACGATATCTTCCAAAGTACGTCCGTGTTGTTAAGAATCCATTGTTATCAAGTGCTCCACCATTTTGGCCAAGTAACTCACTCGTGTATCGTGGATCTGTACCACGAAGATCATAGTATTCTCTCCCAAGTATATTTAAGGTCCAGAAGTGAAATTGCATATCTGATCTAATCACAGCCTCAAGTCCTTGTCCAAGAAGTTGCAAATCCGCAAGTGTAGCACCACTTGTAAAACTCTCTACTGTTGGAGCATTTGGATTCAAGACTTCATCGACATCACAAGAAGTGACCGTAAGAAAAAATAAAGACGTTAGTATTATATATATGTATCTCATGATTGCTTTATTAGAAAGTGACATTAAAGTGGAAATTTAGATTTCTACTTGCCGGATAAGGAGTAACCTCGACAGAGTTAATCAAGACATTATTTCCAAAATTAGAAACTTCAGGATCGTAGCTATTATAATCAAAGATGTTGATTAAGTTTCTTCCAGATACTCCGATACGCACATCTCCAAATCCTGCTGTAGATTTTGGTATAGAGTAGTATATACCTACTTCTCTTAGTCTTAAGTATCCAGCATCTTCTATGTATACACCAGGATGTACACCAAGCGCTGCCAGTCGAAATTCACCGTTGGTAAGTTCTCCAGACGGATCTAGTGTAGTATCGTCAAAATCCCACGTTACATTTCCGAGATCATAGAGTAGCGTACTAAGATTTATACCATCACCTCCTTGCTTCCAGTGAAACAACCAGTTGATCTCTAGGTTTTTCCATAGTATGCTGCTGGTCCATGACATATTGAAGTCAGCCTCCATGTCACCAAACTGTTGGAAACCATCTCCTTCAGGATCTACATTACTGCAGTCACTACCATTACAAAGAGATGGATCGATAGTACCTACTAATTGTGTGGCACTTGCTCCTTCTTGTATACGTCCTTGACCTAAGAAAGCTGCAAATCCACCTGTGTTAAATGCAGGTATGTCCAAATCAGTAACTAGTGATCTGTTTCTCCACCAGTTGAGTCCTACCGCCCATGATAAATCATTGGTCCTAACTACTTCTGCTTCTATACCAAGCTCCAACCCTTTGTTTTCTAACGAACCAGCGTTCACAACTTGATTAGTAAATCCTGAAGATGCTGGCACCTGAGCTCTCAATAAGAGATCATCTATAGTTTTGACATAGTATGTTGCATTGAATAAGATTCTGTTGTCCAAGAACCCAAGATCCACTCCAAACTCTAACTCACTTTGAGTCTCTGGTCGCACATCAGGATTTCCCATTAAGGCATTAGTAAAGAGACCACTATTACCATCGATCTGAGTTGGATCTAGAGCATTAAATCTGTCACCAAATCCGGCAAATCTTGCTGACTGCCCAAAAGCAATCCTAGGCTTAAGTTGACTCAACGTTCCTCCAAGAGGAGTAAGGTTATGGATGTTTATGGCTATACTACCTTTTGGGTTCCAGAAGATCTCATCTGGATCGCCATTATTAGATGATTTATCTCCTCTCAGTCCAAAAGTACCGATGATCTTATCGTCCCAGTTAACCTCTTCTTGAAAGAACAACCCTTTAATCTGCTCTTGTAGTCTGTTTTGTCCTACAGATACATTCTGTGCCTGATCAACATTGGTCTGAGAACCATTGAGTCCAGATGCGATTGCTCTGACTACATTTTGTCTTGAATCTAATTGTATGCCTCCTAGCTGCGTGCGGAAGCTGATGTTATTATCCGTGATATAGTTATGTACTACGAAGGCGGATATATTAGATCTGTTATTAAATCCATTTCCAGCTATAGAAACCCCTCTAAGAGATGATTCATCTCGGAAGAAAGATAAGGCCTGCGGGAAGAGCCCTCTTATCCTAAGATTATATTGATCTATGCCGACTTCTATACCTGCCTTAAGACTCTGTTTATCATCTTGAAGTATGGTATACTGTGCTGTAAGACTACCAAAAAATCGATTGATTCTTTCTTCATTAGTGACGAGTTCTACAGTCTCTAATACGTTAGAACCAACTCTTGGATTGGCTGGGAAATTACCATTGCTATCAGGGAATAAATCATCCCAAGGTCTTGTAAAGGCTTGGGCATATCCCACCGTCGTGTTAGAGTTAGAATTATTAAATAGACCTCTATCGGCATCCGCAAATATGTATTGAGTAGACACGTCGATGGATAATCTATCAGTTAACTTATGACTCACATTAGCTCTCATAGAAGCTTTCTCATATCCTGTATTGTTTACCAAGCCTCCTTGATCTCTAAATGTTCCACTTACGTAAAATTTAGTCTTGTCACTGCCACCACTTATAGATAAGGCAGTTATGCTTTGTAGTGGTTTGTTGTCATACAGTTCTCGCTCGTAGTCATTTATTCCGTTTTGATCAAATATCAGTGCTTCCTCTGGTCCAAATACTTCCTCGACTAACGCTCTGTCCCATCCACGGTCACCTAGTAATTGAGTAGGTTCACTGTATCCTAGTGTTTGAGAGAAATTCACACGTGTATCTTGGTTGTACTTTCCAGACTTTGTCTTGATCACAACAACTCCACCTGCACCACCTACACCATATATAGCGGCGGCGGAAGCTCCTTTAAGGATCTCGATTGATTCGATGTCTTCAGGTATGAGATCGGCGATACGGTTAGAAGCATCATCTTGATTGGTAGCTGTATTTCCACCTCCTGCAGCAGCCGTCACGATGTCCGTGCCTAGTGATATCGAAGAGTTGTCTAGATATACGCCATCTATGATATACTGAGGTTGCTGATTTAAGAATACCGAAGTTACCCCCCTTAGTCTTATAGAAAAACCACCTCCAGGGGCCCCTGAGTTGGCTCGTATATCTGCTCCTTTGAATTTGCCATAAAGGGCCCCGTCTACTGTGTTCTGAGGCGCTACTCCTGTAAGCTCTTTGGAAGATATAGATGCCACAGCATTAGCAAGATTAGATCGCTTAATTGACGAAGCTAATCCAGTGATCACCACTTCATCTAGAGAATTATAGGATTCTTCTAGGGCTACATCTACGGTACGATCTTCTGAGGAAACAATGATATTCTGGGTGGCGTATCCCAAGTAGCTGAACACCAAAGTAGCTGGATCTTGACTGACATCTATGATGTACGTGCCATCGATATCCGTTATCGTACCCGTGAGAGTTTCTTGTACTAGTACATTGACACCGATAAGTGGATCACCTGTGGCATCGGTCACTATGCCGCTGATGGTGTATTGCGCTGATGACATATGCCCTAGAAAAAGGACCAGCATCGCCATCAGGGGGATAGTCTTGAATTGAAAAGTGAATAGTTTTTTCATAAATATAATTTTACAGTTATTTGTATAAATCAAAACGTAATAAACAATCTTTTCGCTGGAGATGAAGAGCGATTAAATCGGTTGTAATTATTTGGCATACTTGACATCTACAATTTAATCTACTGATTTTATTATGTATGCAGAATTTTGTGAAGTGATTCTGCTATATCTCTATGACTTGAGCTTTGGAATCATGGAAAGTATTTTAGCCAGCTTCATTCCTTTCTTCATGTCGCCACTGATCTTGAGTCGACCTTGTATAAATGCAGTTTGAAAATCTAACTCCCCTGTGCCGATTTTATATAGATGATCATCTTTGATAGTTATCGTCACGTCTGGATTTTTGAGGATACCACGTCGTATTGTACCTGGAGGCGTATTGAGCAAAAGCTGCCACTCGGCTACATTGTTGCCGCTACCTTTAACCTTTAGTTGATATTGACCAGCATTAGGTTTTAGAAAGTCAGGGTTGGATTTGAGATGTTTTTTAATGTGTGTAAAGAACTTGTCGGACTTGTAAT
>CAYYBR010000187.1:0-8516 GCA_964470035.1 uncultured Saprospiraceae bacterium | reverse complement strand
TTTAAATTCTGTATTGAGCAATTACTTTATTATTTTTCAATGCGATTAAATATATCCAATTCTTATTAAGTTGACTTATTAGGCAATCATCAATTATTTTCAATTTCGGATTTGGATTCAATTCTGATTCTTTAATTGTCATGCGAACTAATCCATGCTGTTCCTTTAAATTGATTTGGCAAATTTTAGAATCATTTACGATTTTGATTATTTGCTCTTCAACCATTTCTGATTCTCCAGTCTCATATTCTCCAATTAATAAAAGTTCTTTTGCTTCACTTTCAGTCGGCATTACCCCGATATATGAATTCTTTTGGTATCCGAATTTCTTGATTAGAAACTTTACAGTTTGATTATATCTAAAAGATGTCAAATATTCTATTCCTGTGAAAGTACACCCTAAACTTTGATTTTCAATTCTGAATTCTTGATTGATATTTGCAAATTCAGGTGATGGATATCCTATTAATTTTAATCTTGCTTCTCCTTTAGAGTAATCAATTATTCCTTTTCCGATATTCCAAATTGGAAGGATTAGAAAGAAACATAAAATTATTATAAACCACTTTTTTAGTCGAGTTGGGCTTTTTCCTATTTTTTGTATTTCGCTATTTTTTGCCATGTAAGATTTTTTCTTTTGCTTGTCGCTAACTATGTTATATCTCCACCTTTCCATTATCCACAGTAACTTTCCCCTCCTACCGATAGGAAACTATGATGAGCACAGATTACAAGAGACTCATCACAAGCAGCAGATCAGCATCATTATGTAATTCAACAGAGACATATACGTTTTCCCTATCGATAAATTTAACAAATCATTACTCACCATAGAAATTCTGTGAAGATTAATCACAATATTTTGAGGGATTCTTATGCATACTTGCAGTATCTACATATGGATCTTGCGTGAGGACGCGCAAGTCAACGTAGACTGTCGAAGAAGTTGCCCAGCGCGTCTCGCGCATATTCAATCTGCATTTCTACCTGTTTGGAGTGATCAATTATAAAAGACACCCTCATTCCAGCGCTATGCGCTTGACAATGGGTTTTAAACCCATTGAGCTATCTTATCTCTTTATCACTCTTGCTTGACTTCCCCCCTTAACAATCACTTGATTCTCTAAAGCCCCAGTCTCAGCTCTTGTCTTTCCTGTTCATTTTTTTCAATCGCTAACACGCACGAAGTAGTTACGCTCATAGCGTAACCAGTAGTGCCAGAGCACTACTGTGAGGGTGCCGCAAACAATGGCTTGCGGGGGACTATAGATTAACTAGTTTAAGCTGCGACACGGAGGTCGCAGTTCTCTCATCAAAAGTCCATTTAGGACTTTTGGTATCTTACTGATACTTTATTCGTTCACCCATCCGGGTACCGAGCATGCCTCCGCCACCCTTCAAATAAGAGAGCTATAATTAAGTCATGCAAGGCATGACTCCGTCGTGGTCCGATTCGCCCCAAGAGATCGGCCAGCGAGGTTGGCCTGTGTCTTGGAGGACGATCATAAGATACAACTAAGAGTCAGTACGTATGAGATGAAGACTAAGCATATCCACAGCGAATATTAGCACGACTAGATTTTTGCGTCTCTTTGTATCAATGACAAAGAGACAAATAAGATTAGGGGCAATACAAAGACTAAAGATTCTAGACCTTGATGATTGAGCTGCGAGGTGTACTTTATTATCTCGCGCAGGGCTGAGGTCCAGAGCAGATATACAACAAGTCCTGCGCGAGGACGCGCTGGACAACGGACGCTACACAACATGTCCGGCGCGAGGACGCGCTGGACAACAGACGCGCTGCACACCAAGTCCGGCGCGGGGGCGCGCTGGACCACAACGATACACAGCATGTCCTGCGCGAGGACGCGCTGGACAACACACCCTACACAACAAGTCCGGCGCGAGGAGGCGCTGGACAACACACCTACTGGACAATAGACGCGCTGAACAACGCCAAAATCAACATTTACGAAAGTGATAAGTCCTCTTTGGTCGAAGAAGTCTTAAGGTTCCTCTAAAACGGGGCTTTTGTATAGGAGGATGATAGAATATACCTTACCTTATCCGACCTTGATGAACAGGCGATCCTATGTGTCTGTTATAACAACTAAAATCTGAATTGTGAAGAGAAGAGACTTCATCTACAATGCTGGATTAGGAGCTAGTGCGCTGGCTGTGCCACTTCCGATACTCGGAAAGGCAATCCACTCTACCGAATTACTCAATCCCGGACTTTCGACGGCAGAAAAGAAGCTACTCGCTGATGTGGCGCTTAATACCGCACGATCGCTAGGTGCTTCCTATGCTGATGCGCGTATCGGGAGATATCTGAATCAATATGTATTTACCCGTGAGCAGAAAGTGCAGAATACGGTGAATACTGAGTCATTTGGTATCGGTATCCGCGTACTACGCGATAATACCTGGGGCTTTGCCTCGACTAATGACGTAACTCCTGATGGCATCAAGCAGGCTACACAGCTAGCCATAGAGATCGCCAAGGCGAATCGGTCGATACAAAGCGAAGAGGTACAACTGGCACCCGAGAAGGGGCATGGTGAGATCTCGTGGCAGACACCGATCGAGCAAAATGCGATGGCCGTACCTGTCTCTGAAAAGGTAGAACTCCTGCTCGAGGCAAATGCTAGGGCCATGGAAGCAGGTGCTAACTATATCAATACAGGCTTGTTCCAAGTGAATGAGCAGAAGTACCTCGCTACTACAGAAGGGTCATATATCGACCAAGATGTACACCGCATATGGCCACTGGTCAATGCAACAGCGGTAGATACCTCAACAGGTAAGTTCAAGACGAGACAGGGTCTCGGTGCTCCGATGGGCATGGGATACGAATACCTCATCCCTGATGCAGCTGAAGAAATCGAAGGCGCAGGTGGCGTAAAACTCTACCGCAATAGATATAACCTCATAGAAGATGCGGCAGCTGCTGGTCGACAGGCCAAAGAGATGCTGTCAGCTCCATCTATAGAGCCTGGCAAATATGATCTTGTCCTAGAACCTAACCACCTAGGGCTCACGATCCATGAGTCTGTAGGCCACCCACTCGAACTAGATCGAGTACTGGGATATGAAGCGAACTTTGCAGGGACGAGCTTTGCCACACTCGACAAGTGGAAGACGGGCACCTTCAACTATGGTAATGAACTGGTGAACCTTGTAGCTGATAAGACGCAGGTACACTCACTAGGTGCTGTAGGGTATGATGACGAAGGTGTAAAAACCAAGAAGTGGGATCTCGTAAGAAATGGTATCCTCGTCAACTATCAGGCGATCAGAGACCAAGTTCATATGATCGGACAGAATGAGTCACATGGCTGCTGCTATTCGCAGAGTTGGAATGACGTACAGTTCCAGAGGATGCCTAATGTATCTCTCGAGCCGGGTACCGATAAGTACTCAGTGGCTGATATGATCAAGGATGTGGAGAAGGGCGTCTACTTCGTAGGAAGGGGCTCCTACTCTATCGATCAGCAGCGATACAACTTCCAGTTTGGAGGTACACTCGCTTATGAGATAAAGAATGGTGCCATCATTGGCCTCATCAATGATGCGGCTTACCAATCCAACACACAGGAGTTTTGGAATAGCACGGCAAGGATCTGCGATGCGAGTGACTATCGGATGTTTGGGTCATTCTTCGATGGCAAGGGACAGCCGAGTCAGGTAAGTGCCGTATCACACGGCTGCTCCACGACGAGATTTAATGGTATCAATGTCATCAATACTGGCAGAAACATCTAATCACCTAAAAAGAAAGAATAGCAATGCCTATATATAATAAAGAAGAAGCGAAGCGCATCATGGACAAAGCTCTCGAGTATTCGAAGGCTGATGGATGTGAGATCAATATATCTGGTGGCACCAGTGGCAATATCCGATACGCACGTAATACGGTATCGACAGCAGGAGCACGATCTACACAGACCCTCGTCGTCCAATCCAACTACGGTAAAAAGGTGGGGACGGCGACGATAGAAGAGTTTGACGATAAGTCTCTAGAGAAGGTCGTCCGTCGATCTGAAGAGCTGGCACAACTCTCTCCAGAGTCTGAGGAGTTCATGCCGCCACTAGGACCACAGGAGCACGATCCATACGTGGGCTTCCACCAGAACACAGCAGACATCACTCCTGACTATCGCGCAGCAGTAGCTGCAGCGAGCATAGAGCCAGCTAAGGCCAAGGATGTGACAGCAGCAGGGTTTCTAGAAGACTATGCTGACTTCTCAGCCATGACCAACTCTAACGGCCTCTTCGCCTATGAAAAGTCTACAGGGCTGGAGTTTACTGTGACGATGAGATCCAATGATGGATCTGGATCTGGATGGGTAACGCGTGACTTCAATGATGTCAGCAGATTTGATGCTGAGGAAGCATCGCGAGTAGCCATCGACAAGGCACTCCAATCCCGAGAAGCAAAGGCCATCGAGCCGGGCAAATATACCGTCATACTTGAGCCTGCCGCTTCGGTAGGACTCTTGCGCAATATGTTTTTCTCCTTCAATGCGAGAAGTGCCGATGAGGGTAGATCTTTCATGTCCAAAGAAGGCGGTGGCAACAAGATCGGCGAGAAGATCGTCGATGAGCGCATCAGCTTTTACTCAGATCCACTCCACCCTCTCGTACCGGCTTCTACATGGACAGGTGAAGGCCTACCACGTGAGAAGACCGTATGGCTCGAGAATGGTGTGGTCAAGAATCTCGCCTATGGCAGATACTGGGCAGATCAGAAGGGCGTAGCTCCACTACCATTTGCCGCTAATGGTATCATGGCTGGCGGTGATGCTTCTCTAGAAGATCTTATCAAGGACACCAAGAAAGGCATCCTCGTCACGAGGATGTGGTATATCAGAACGGTAGATCCACAGACCTTACTATATACTGGTCTTACAAGAGATGGTACCTTCTATATCGAGAACGGTAAGTTGAAGCACCCGATCAAGAACTTTAGATTTAACGAGAGTCCGATCATCATGCTCAACAACCTTGAGACACTAGGACAGCAAGTACGTGTAGATGGCAACCTCATACCGTATATGAAGATCCGTGACTTTACATTTACAAGTCTATCAGACGCAGTGTAACTAATACAACTATATGAAAGGTCTGCAGGGAGGAAAGTTTTTCTTTACCAGACTGATGTACGAGTCAGGAGATTGGGATGTGGATCAGCGGATGCCTTCTAATCTCCTGCATTCTATCGTATCCTATACGACGATACCCGTAGATACGACGGAGCAGATCATCCCCTTGAGTAGTAAGGAGGTATTCGGAGCGCCATTTTGTTATATGGCGGGTCATAAGCTGGTACAGTTTACACAAGCGGAGAAGGACAACTTCAAGGCCTACGTCGAGCGTGGCGGCTTTGTTTTTGCCGATGATTGTAACCATGATATCGATGGCTTATTCGCCAAGTCCTTTGAGGCGCAGATGGCAGAGATCTTTGGCAGTGATGCCCTGCAGAAGATCCCTGATGATCATCCGCTGTACTCATCCTTCTTCACATTTGACGGACCGCCGACAACCGCACAGGAGCTCAATGGCTCGGGAGATGACCTCGTCCATGACTACCTCAAGGCCATCATCGTAGATGGTCGCATCGGTGTGCTCTACTCTAACAAAGACTATGGTTGTGAGTGGGACTATGACTTTCGCAATAAGCGGTGGTATAAGATAGACAATACTAGATTTGGGGTGAATATCATCATGTACGCCCTGACGGCATAAAGCAACCAGCAGATGAATGAAGAAGAAGTAAAAGACTTGCTATCCCGACTGCAGGATCTCAAGTCGGCCGTACACGAGGTGATCATCGGTCAGGATGAAGTACTGGATCAACTCATCATCGGACTCCTCGCATCGGGGCATGTCCTCCTTGAGGGAGTCCCCGGACTGGCCAAGACCCTGATGATACAGAGTCTCGCTAGCGCCTTGGATCTATCGTTTAAGCGCATACAGTTTACGCCAGACCTCATGCCCTCTGACATCCTCGGCACCGAGATACTCCAGGAAGATGGCGCAGGCAAGCGCTTCTTCAAGTTTGCCCCTGGCCCCGTCTTTACTAACCTCCTCCTCGCAGATGAGATCAACAGGACACCACCCAAAACCCAGTCGGCACTCCTCGAGCTCATGCAAGAATACAAGGTCACCTATGCCGGTGAGTCACACCCACTACCACGACCTTTCTTCCTCCTTGCCACACAAAACCCCATCGAGCAGTCCGGCACCTTCCCTCTGCCCGAAGCACAGGTAGATCGCTTCCTCCTACACATCAAGGTCGCCTACCCCACAGCCGCCGAAGAAGAACTCATCCTCACTGCCACCACAGGGACCACCAAGAAAGAAGTTCCTACCGTCTATAGCGCCAGCGAGATACAGCGTCTACAGCAGCTCTGTCGAGAGGTACATATCGATAGCGCACTCGTCAGCAGCATCAGCCGCCTGATCAGATCTACCCGACCCGACACATCAGAGGTCGCAGCAGTCAAGGACTATGTAGACTGGGGCGCAGGTCCAAGAGCAGGGCAAGCCCTTATCCTCGCCGCCAAGGGTCATGCACTCCTACAAGGGCGATACTCGGTCATCCCCGATGACATCAAGAAGGTCCTCGTTCCAGCACTGCGCCACCGCGTCATCCTCAACTTCAGATCTCTATCGGAGGGCATCGATGTCCTCGACATCATCAAGGCCTGTGCTACTCACTCTAATCTGGACTGATGGCGACACAGACCCCATCACCACAGCTCACACCTGACCTGGATAGCGCAAGTCTGCTAGAGTGGAGATCCCGCCAACTAGCACGCGGTCTCCAACTCGGTCACCACAAGAGCCGCCAAGTCGGTGTTGGCATGGAGTTTCACCAGTTTAGAAACTATGTACAAGGTGACGATGTACGCCTCCTCGACTGGAAGATGTATGCCAAGACCCAAGACTACTTGATCCGCCAAGCTGACGTCGAGCGCAACCAGCGACTACACATCCACATAGACACTTCGAGGTCGATGGACTATACGGAGAAGAAGAAGTCGAAGATCGATCTCGCCAGACTCATCACCTCTACCCTCACCTATGTCATGGCCCAGCAGGGAGACCAGTTCAGCTGGAGTGCGGATGACATGGCATTCACCGCTAGCTTTGGTCTCCATAACTGGCGGCGGTCCATCGTACAACTCGACAAGCTGACCACTCAGGAGGATATCAAGCCCCTTTCCACTTTCGTAAATGATGGCCTTCTAGTATGGATCACTGACCTGTACATGGACATAGATGAGATCAAAAAGATGATCCGTGGTCATGCTTCACCCCTTTCGGAAATAATCGTCTTCCACCTAGTCGGCAGGCAAGAAGAAGACCTCTCCTTTGACGCTAACACCAAGTTCATCGACTTGGAGACCCAAGAAGAGATACAAGTCAATACCAAGAAGTATGCAGCTACCTATAAAAAAGCGCTCGGCGAACATATCCATGAGGTCAAGCGCTACTGCCTCAACCAAGGCGTCGTCTATCAGAAGATCTACCTCCAGGATAACCTGAAGGAAGTATTGCAAGTCTTCCTTGCCACTTATAATCACCTCGCCCACAACTAGTCAAGATGGACTTTGCAAATCCGACATGGTGGGCACTTGGGGGACTAGCGGTCCCTGTCATCATACACTTCATCAGTAAGCGCGAGCGGCATATTGTTTCATTTGGCAGTGTGCGCTTCTTAGATGATGTAGCTTCAGAAAGCGCCAGATCCATCCAGCTATCGCAGCTCTGGCTCTTGCTCCTAAGAGTACTCATCATCGGTACCATCTGCGCACTAATCGCACAGCCCTATCTAGAAGATGAGCAAGACCAGACGAGCTACTGGGTGGAAGAAAATATTTACGAAAGTGAAGATCATATCACCCTCATAGAAGGACTACCGGAAGATGCCGAAGTACAACGCTTCAGCATCACGACTGCTCATGATAGCGGCACTGATGACGAGGTGAGATCGTACCCTTCGCTATGGACCCTCATCGACCATCTCAACAAAGCAGGAGACAAGGCTATCGTCTACAGCCATAGCCTACACAAGGACTTCATCGGTCCGAAGATCACTCCTAAGGATCATATCAACTGGCAGATCCTCCCACTCAAGAACACCACATCTCCGACGTATACGATCAATAACGACAGACACCAGCTTGGGTGGAAGATCGAAAGCCTCGACAAGCAACTTGCAGCGACTACAACTTCTCTAGGATCTTCTGCTAGCCAGAACAGCCAACCACTACAGATACACCTCGCCTCGTCTGATGAGACAAGTACCGAGCGCTTTGTACATCTACTAGATCTTACGAAGGAGTTTCTGCTCTATGACGTTGACATCGCTAAGACGCCAGAGCAAGACGCCGATATCATCATCACCCTTAACGAGACAAGTGCTCCTAGTGCCGGACAACCAGTCATCAACTGGACATCGTCAGATGCACCACTGAAGGTGGACCGACTCAACAAGTCTACCC
>CAYYBR010000186.1:0-8520 GCA_964470035.1 uncultured Saprospiraceae bacterium | reverse complement strand
GTCCATCTGGTTAAGATGGACTTCTAAGCTGAAGGCATGTAACATCATCGTCACCATGCTGTGCTCACGCTTCCAATACCTGTTCTGCTTATTACACCCATGAGGTCGATCGCCGACGATAGGATGTCGGATATGTGCGAGATGCTTTCTGATTTGATGAAACCTACCTGTCGACGGACGGACTTCTATCAAGCTATATCGGGAGCTGGGATAGCGATCAGTTTGGATAGGTATCGTGTAGTGCTCTAGAGGAGTGATATCAGTGATAGCCTCTTGTGTCTTGCCCTCATGAGTAAGGGTATAGTCGATATGAATATCCTCGAGGATATGTCCTCGGACGATAGCATGATAAGTCTTTTTTACCAGTCCTTCTCGGAACAAAGCTTGCACCTCTCGATGTACGTCTTCTCTTTTGGAGAAGAGCAAAACACCAGCGGTTTTTCTGTCCAGCCGATGAGCAGGATATACCTTCTGTCCGATCTGATCTCTCAGGATCTGAAGTGCGAACTCCGTAGCATCCTTGGCTATGGCTGTCCTATGTACGAGCAGACCATGTGGCTTGTGGATGGCGATGATATCGTCATCTTCATATAAGATATGTAGGGTAAGCTCACTCACGCAGGCAAGATAGATATCTTGTGCTCACTAAGAATCTATAGAGGATGAATCAGGCGGATAGCACTTTAGTAAGTATCATCATGACCCTGCGGGATGCAGCGATACATCTGGATGAATGCATCCAGTCTATCCTCGCCCAATCTTACTCTAACTGGGAGCTGCTTCTAGTCGATGATCACAGCAGTGATGATACAGCGCTGATGATGTCTAGGTATGCAGAGCGAGATGCACGTATCAAGGTCGTCGAAGTCAAGGGCAAAGGTATCATCCACGGTCTTAGATCCGGATATACGCAGTCCAAAGGACAGTATATCACTCGCATGGATGGGGATGATCGGATGTCAGCTGATAAACTACTGACGATGGTCAGCCTCTTAGAGGAGAAAGGCCCAGGTCATGTGGCGGTGGGAAGTGTGGAGTACTTCTCACAAGGAGAGCTCGGAGAAGGATACAAGGCATATGCCTCCTGGCTCAATGGCTTAACAAGCAGATCAGCCAACTTCAAGGAGATTTATAAGGAGTGTGTCATCCCATCGCCCTGCTGGATGATGCGGCGCTCAGACTTTGATCGGTGTGGAGGGTATGAAGAAGATCGATATCCCGAAGACTACGACTTGGTTTTTAGGATGCGCAAGCATAGGATAGAGGTAGTGGGTACAGAGCAGGTCTTACACTTCTGGAGAGATCATGCAGGAAGGACGTCGCGACACGATCCTAACTATAGTGACAACACCTTTTTGGATATCAAGCTACACTACTTTCTAGGAGAAGATAGGCTCAGTCAACTGCCACTCGTCATATGGGGTGCTGGTAAAAAAGGAAAGGCACTGGCCAGTCTACTAGTCAGCGCTCAGCAGGACTTCATCTGGATCACGGGCAATGAGAACAAAGTAGGCAAAGATATCTACGGCGTTAAGTTAGAGCGACAGACAAGTCTCGACTCCTTAGAGCCCGCACAGATCATCATCATGATCAGCAGTCCTGATGATCGGATAGAAATCGAAGAGGTACAGTCTACTCACCCTCAGCATCAGTACTTCCGCTGGGTGTAGCGAAGATCCGCTCGATCTGATCTCTTTCTATCTCAGCTATGAGTGCGAAGAGATGCTGTTGCTCATGCGGGGTGAGACTTGAGAACAACTGGTCGCCAGCATAGATGATATCCTTACCGAGCTCTATGGCGCGGATCTCGGTCTTATCGTAGATGTCCGGCTTGCTTTTCATCTTATCGATGAGGGTCGTCACCACTCGTAGGATACGACGTACGAGCTTTCGGTCTTCGAGGATCTTAAAGAGCTTCAGGGTATCCTGGATGAAGTCTTCTATGAGGGAGATCGGTAGCTTAGCGAGGAGATGATTAATCTGAGAGGTAGTGTATGGAGGATCGAGTGCAGCCTCCTTTACCTTGTCTATGAGTCTGTCTTCAAGGTCAGTAGCGGTTTTGAAGGAGCCTAGTGCGCTTAATCCGGCCTTTAGTATCTTAGGTAGCTGCCAGCCCATAGTGAATACCAAAGAACTACTATCTCTCAGCAAGTTGATGAGCTGAGTAGGTTGAGCTGTATATCCTTGAAGTGTCTGAAAGGCATCATCGATCTCCTCTCTGATATCGGGAATAGGGTAGATGTGACCTAAGAAGAACGCCTTGAGCTGGTCTAACTTCTGAGGGGTAAACGAAGCGGGTAAGTCATAGGCACTAGTTACATCTTCATATGTATATCGCTCGTCGATCATCTCGCGATAGGCAAGGATGATATAAGCTCTCACTTCTGCACGTGTCATGGGGCAAAGATGGGTCAAAACCTTGACAAGGGTCCAAGCTCGCTTCTTGTTTCTGGTAACTCCTTTGTAGCACTTGACACGGGGGTTTTACACCCCTTGGGCACGTTATGGATCAATCAATGTCAGCGCCCAAGGCTCTAGCTCTGTTGTGGTCTCTTTCAGCATACTCATGTTTACACTTCCTTGTCTTTTTGTCAGTCGATACAAAAAGACGTATCCCGATAGCTATCGGGATGCTTTACTAAGGATTAGTTGTCTTGGATCACGATTAGGCTTAATCTTCCTTGTTGAGTGATTTTCCCTCACACAGACCAACCTCGTAGCAATCACTTCCTGGGGCAAATGGTTCCACGACGTATCGCGGCTAAAGCGTGATGAAATATGCTTTGACACGGGGTGGTTCTTGAGCCGAAGGATGAACCCCGTGGGCCTGTACTGGCACAATCTCTTTCTTATACGAACCTGCATGCTGTTCAACTCACAACACCACGGGTGTGAAACCCAATGTCAAGTTCGCTTTATCCTGTTCTGAATGAAAACTAATCCGAAGAAGCCAACTCCCGGCCTATCTTCTTGCCAGTAGCATGCTCAGCAAGTCCTTCATAGAGCCACTTGGCGAGCGCTTCACGGTTTTCGCTGGATAGGATGCGCTTGTGGTTGTTTCTGTTTTTGATATTAGCCAGTTCGACGAGTACTGCAGGTGGTGCTGTCTTGCGGAGTACCCAGAATCCTCGCTCATCCAGATAA
Source organism: uncultured Saprospiraceae bacterium (assembly GCA_964470035.1). Taxonomy (GTDB): domain Bacteria; phylum Bacteroidota; class Bacteroidia; order Chitinophagales; family Saprospiraceae; genus JAJRXG01. Next base: position 5,376 of record CAYYBR010000186.1, on the reverse strand, counting down.
CCTTTATAGTTTTTGTTCTTCTGGTGTTGCTTGTATTTGTCAGAAAACTTATCGCGTAGATCTGCTGCCAGCGCTCGCGAACTATTACTTCCTTTTGCATAGCAGAAAAAGACGTCCTGCTTGTGTGAAGAGTTGTTAGAATCTATGTGTATAGATATCACATACTGATCTGTCAGTCCTTGTTTTTTATAAGCCTTCCACTTCTGGTTGATATAGTTAGTGCGTTGTTGGAGCCTTTTGAGTTGGTTGATAGGCAGTTTGGCGTTGTCTGCCATGCGCTCGTCGCTATCACACTTGAGGATGCTTTGGTCACGTATGCCATCGTTCTTATCGATGACGACCATCTCAACCTTAGCGCCATGTGCACGAAGTTTTCTTGCTAAGCGAAGGCCGACGTCATAGGCATACTCATCTTCACAGAGCTTACTACTACAGTCAGTACATAGGGCTCCAGGATCTGGACCTCCATGACCACTCACTACGTAGAAGACCTTTCCTTGCAGATCTTGATCGATGAAGTCGACTTTGGCGTATTTCTTACCATATAAGTGATCATGGATAAAGCTCTGCAAGGCGATCGGTGTTGGGCTGGGTGTTGTATGGTTGCTCTTGGTATCGCTATCATCAGTGGTGGTGGTGACGGCGATGGGTTTTTCTTTGTCTAGCTCTGGACTTGGGACCCAGAGTATCTTGCTGCTCGTGAAGTGCGTACTCCGCACTCCTCTATCTAGGAGGGCTTCGTTATACTCTTTGATGCGGACTGCCTTCTTCCAGTCGTCGATGCCTAGTGTAGATCTGATGCTCTTACCGTTGTAGTTATACAGGTGGATGGGTAGGGTATACTTCTTATGCATAAAGAGGTAGGAAGTGCTAGTGAGGTTGTTGAGCTCTAAAAATGCTTGCTTCATACCGTTAGCTGCCGTCATCTCGTATCGCGCTAAGAAGCTATGGAGGGCATCACCCGATCGAGGACTGACGGTGTGTAGTTCGCCATCGGTGATCTTTGGTGTCGCTGCGTGGATAAGGGTCATCGGCCATATCAAACACAGTAGTAAGAGAATTCTAACCGATAGGATACGCAAAGCTCTGTAATAAGCTACCTTGTGGGCCGTATAACTCGTATCGTAGAAAGAAGCTTTGAGTATCACTTTTTATATAACTAACTGAATTACAAATATATACAATTGGTATAAAATTGTAATATGTTAAGATAAAGAGTTCAATTAATATATATAGCAACCTGAGTGTGAGACAGATAATAGCACAACTCGGCTTTCATCTTAAGGTAGAATACCGCTCGTGGCCGCAGATCGCCTCCTTACTACTCTTCATGTGGTGTATCGCATATGTGATCTATAGGGTACGACCAGAGATCACGGTATCGGATTTTAACTTTATCTACTGGATCATCGTCTTGCTCACTTCGGTCAGTGTGGCGATCAGAGGCACGGCACATGCACGCAGTGGTGAGCGCCTCATCATGTATAGTATCGTATCACCAAGTACAGCTTTGATCGGCCTACTACTCTTCAATGCTCTGTATATGCTCATCGTAGCGCTCGCCCTGTATCTAGGCATGATCTTGCTCTTTTATCCGCAGATCACCTTCTCGCTGAGCTATCTCTTGGTCATCGTAGTAGGAGGTAGTACCATCGGCATCGTCCTCTCTTTTGTATCGGCGATATCGAGGTATCTCGATGGGCAGCACACTGCACTTAGCGTCCTCTCTATCCCGCTGCTTATACCTAGTCTGATATTATCTCAAAATATCGGTGAAGAACTACTCAACTCGGGTCAACTAGAGACTGATAAGTTTGTTATCCTTATAGCTTTAGCGATGATCAGTACGGCTCTGGCCATCCTCCTTTTTCCATATTTGTGGCGCGAATGAAGACAACCGGTTTTATATACCAATCATGGTGGAAGGTACTAGGTGCCTTGCTGATGCTTTATACCTATGTCGTGGGCTTTTATGTTCCTCTGCGACCAGGTATCGAGGAGGTGAGTAAGGTCGTGCTGACGAGTGGAGAAGCCTATAGCATCGATGTGAAGGCTTATAACGCTAACTTCCTCCATGAGGACTCCAAGCTGGCGGCCTATCTACGTGTCGACAGCGAGCACCTAACGAGAGTGCCCTATGTGACGGTGACTGATCGCAATACGATCAACCTCAAAGGACAAGTACCTTCGGAGTTTCCCTCAGCAGATGACGACGTCCTCCATGCCAGCCTGGTCTTACAGGATCAGGTAGATGGATTCATCGTATATCCTCCGGGTGTAGTCATCCAGCAAGCTGATGTGCCGAGTAGTTCTATAGCTACCTGGGACGACCGACTTGCAGCGGATCACTCAGAGTGGACCTTTAAGTTTCCTTATGTCGGCAATCTCTGGGAGACGGTGCGCAATACATTTTTTCATGTAGCGATATGGATGGCGATGTTTGTACTTCTGATCGTCAGTCTGATCTATAGCATCAGATATCTTCGATCAGCAGACTTGTACCATGATGCGATAGCATCATCATTTACGGAAGTGGCGATGGTCTTAGGTATGGCTGGCATGATCACAGGGTCCTTCTGGGCCAAAGCGACATGGGGTACCTACTGGACTAACGATCCCAAGCTCAACATGTCGGCAGTCGCAGTGATGATCTACATGGCATATCTCATCTTGCGCGGATCACTGTCACATCAAGACCAGCGGGCCAAGGTGTCGGCCGCATATAACATCTTCGCATTTGTAGCGATGATACCGCTCATCTTTATCATCCCGCGACTTACCGATAGCATGCATCCGGGCAATGGCGGTAACCCAGCCCTAGGAGGCGATGACTTAGATAGCACACTCAGGCTGGTGTTCTATCCGACGATCATAGGCTACACGCTGATGAGTGTGTGGCTCAGTAGCCTTATATATCGCATCAAGCGACTACGTATCAAAAGACTAGAAAAACGACTACAAGTATCATGAATATGAGATCGACTATACGGACCTGGGCGACGACGATGTGTGTGCTTTTTTTCACTTTCGTAAATGCTGCCTCCACAACTGACCACTATGACAACAGAGGTAAGATATATGCCGTTATCATCTGTGCGGTCATCGTTATCCTGGCTATGGTTTTTTATCTCTTTTATATAGAGCGTAGGCTGAAAAAACTAGAAGGTCGATACCACGATGAAGACCAAGTAAATTAAGAACAAAACAAACTACTATATGTCTAGCATAAACTTTTATAACACCGTGATGCAAAACTTTGATAGGGCTGCGTCATATACGGACTATCCAAAGGGGCTTCTGGCTCAGATCAGAGAGAGTAATGCCGTATATCAGATGAGATTTCCTGTCAAGATCGGCAACTCTTATCAAGTCATCGAAGCATATCGGGTGCAGCATAGCCAGCACCGACAGCCTACTAAGGGTGGGATCAGATATAGCGACCTGGTAGACCAGCAAGAGGTGATGGCACTGGCGGCGCTGATGACATTTAAGTGTGCCATCGTCGATGTACCATTTGGAGGAGCCAAGGGTGGGATCAAGATCAACCCGCGGAAGTATACCGAAGATCAGCTTCAGCGCATCACTCGTAGATATACCGTAGAGCTCATCAAAAAAGGATTTATAGGACCAAGTATAGACGTGCCAGCACCCGACTATGGTACAGGATCACGGGAGATGGCTTGGATCTTAGATACGTACCAGACATTTTCGAAAGGTGAGATAGATGCAGTAGGTTGTGTGACGGGCAAGCCCGTTAATCAGAACGGCATCAGGGGTAGGACGGAAGCTACCGGCCGTGGTGTCTTCTATGGTATCCGCGAAGCGTGTGCTATCGAAAGTGATATGAAAGAGCTAGGTCTTTCACCAGGTATAGCTGGTAAGCGCATAGTCGTCCAAGGTCTTGGCAATGTAGGATCTTACTCCGCCCTCATCTCTCGGGATGAAGGAGATGCTAAGATCGTCGGCATCGCCGAGTGGGATGCCACTCTGCATAATCCAGACGGTATCGACATACCGAAGCTCATCAAACACAAGAAGACGCATGGTTCTATCGCGAAGTTTCCTGGAGCCAAGCTGCTCGCTAATAAAGAAGACTGGGTCGCTATAGACTGCGACATCATGATACCTGCCGCCCTCGAAAATCAGATCACCAAGAAAAATGCTAAGAAGGTAAAAGCGCGCATCATCGCCGAAGCCGCTAATGGTCCTATCACAGCAGAGGGAGAAGCTATACTATTAAAAAAAGGTGTCATGATCCTCCCAGATATGTATCTGAATGCTGGAGGTGTCACCGTATCTTACTTTGAGTGGCTCAAGAACCTCTCTCACATGCGATTTGGCAGGATGGAGAAGCGCTTTAATCAGAATACCTACGAAAGCATCATCGGAGCTGTAGAACGACTGACTGATAAGTCTATCTCTAAAAAGGAGAAGGGCCTCATCACACGTGGTGCTGATGAGATCGATCTGGTAAGATCTGGTCTCGAAGAAACGATGGTCACCGCTTACCGCAATATCCGAGAAGTCCTCCGTCGCAAGCGACGTATCCAGGATCTAAGGACGGCCGCATTTGTGAATTCGATCGATAAGGTAGCTAATGACTATATCTCGCTTGGCGTATTTCCATAGTAGGTAGATCTTCTGTCAGAAGTATCTTCTTGCTAGTTGTATCCTTATCCTCCTACACACCGCCTGGATCGGGTAGGGGATAGGCTCCTTGGGCATGGTGGAGGTGGGATGGCGATGCCAAGACGATGACTGCTTTTGCTTACATAGCTATGTGCTTGTACTGTTCTATGTGCTTGATGTGCTTGTATCTTTTTACGTGTACACAACTTTCTATCTGCATACACAATCCTATGCGCTTGCACTTTCCTATCTGCATGCGCAGTGCTATGCGCCTGCATCTTCCTATCTGCCTGCGCAGTCCTATGCACCTGCACCTTCCTATCTGCCCGCACCATGCTGCTAGCCTGCACCTTCCGTTCTGCGTGTGCCACTCTACGTGCTTACACCTTCCTGTCTGCGTGTGCCAGTCTACGTACTTACACCTTCCTTTCTGCTTGCACCAATCTACGTGCCCTGCTTCTACCTATCTGCTTGCGCCTCATTATCTGGAGATAGCAGTGCGCTCAGTAAGAAAACTGTGCCCACACAGGTGTGATCTGTGGATTATATGACCTAGATGCGCCTTGTAATCGCTATCTTTAGAGGAGAATGAACAAAGCCCGTGCTATGTTGAACAGATTCGAAGTAATAGTCGATTACAAACGTTTATAACCGTTTATAATCGTTTGTAGCCGTTTACAATGGGCTATGGTCAATGAAAAAGGGACTTATGAATAAAATTACAGATACGTTAACATTTTTTGTCTT